>JBEEGK010000192.1:0-4748 GCA_041166845.1 Acidobacteriaceae bacterium | reverse complement strand
ACGGTTGTCGAGCAGCGCCAGTTCTTCCTGATTCATGGCGGCAACCAACTCGCGAAGCTGGTCCATCAAGACCCTGCCCCGATCAGTCTTCACCAAGCGCCGGGCGGCATTTTCTCCCAACTCGCGTCTCAGCTTTATACTTTCGTCCAGTTCGGCGATTTTCGCGTTTACGATGGGAGTAATCTGATCCAATCGGTGAAGTTGCTCGAGATTGTCCTTTAGCAGCTCTCGCAGTTTTTTTATCGGGTCGGAGAGCCCCCCTTTGGCAGTGAGGTAGGGTTCCAGGTATTCCGGTTCGCCAGTGATGATGTACCCTCGCTGGCCAGTCTCGGCGTCTTTCATTAAAGAGATCAATTGTTCAGAGGCGCGCAAGACTTCATGGCTTTGGTTTACCGCGGATTCATTCGCCACCAAGCGGGCGGTGGATTTGTAATAGAAATAGCCGTTCAGGGCGAGAGCGAGCGCTAGTACCGCAAAACCGAGAACGAAAGCAAGATTGGACTGGCGAGAATTAGTCAATGCGGCTGGCCACGAGGGGTAATTACACAGAGTAACTGAAGTGCGCGGAAGAGCAAAATTTGGAAGGCAGTAGCAAGCAAGTCCGAAAGCCAGCTACGGCTCCTTAAACTCACTGCCGAAGGCGCCCACCTTTCCATAATAGATTTGCAGGCTGCAACCCTTAGGCGAGGTGTGGGCGAAAGAGACTTGCGCGGGTTTGACGGGGTCACCGACTTCCCCTACTTCCATGGGGCCGCGCGCCACGTCGTCCTTCTGGTCGTATTTCGATCCAGGGCTGACGTTCTTGTTGACGATCAGTGTCCACTGCTTTCGACCCGGCAGCACGTAAAGGCTAAACGCGCCTACTGGGACCTGGGAGTCTCCGAATGTCAGCGGGGTCTGAACGTACAGAATCATGGGAGCGCCGGCGGGCTGCCAAATACGGCCATCGCGCAGATCGCCATCTCGACTCGCAGCCCGGCTGTATTGCACAGTCAGCTGATTGCCATCGGCGAAATCACAGTAGGTAGTGGCCCGATCAGCATCGGCGGCTGGTTGTTGAGCGGGCGCTGGGTTCGACGAGAGTGCGATGGACAAGAGGACAGAGCCAACGAACCAGGTTCCGGACCAGAGGCGCATGAATGTTCCCCCTCAGGAAATGCAGAATTGTATCTTGTAAAACGATTATCAGGGCAAGTTCTTGTGGGATCGAGCGTCCTCGAAGCTCCGAAAGTGCCGCTCGTCGTTGGCCTTCGGTGACGTTCTCCTTTGCTCCCGTCGTTGCTACTGTGAAAGGCCTCAGGGGAAACAAACAAATCCATGGCTAATCACGGTATCAGTACTGGCAATAAAGCTGCCAATTTGAAAGTTCTGTACGGCGAAGGGGACACCGACGTGTTGACCTCCCACGCCACTTCCATGCAAAAAGCAGGCCATCAGGTGCAAATGGCGGAAGGCCGCAAGGGAGTGCTGGAGGCCCTTAAGCAAGGGACCTTCGACCTCGTTATCCTTGGGCCGACGCTCACCCGGGACGATCGTCACCATCTGCCATACATGGTAAAGAAGACGCATAAGACGACACAGGTACTAGTGCTGCACGCGGACGGCGGACGGCATCCTTATGTGGACGCGAATTTAGACACGGGAAGTTCGATGGAACATGTGCTGGGGAAAATTTCGGCTATTGCCTCCGGAGAAGTGAGCGAGGCTGCTCCATTGAAGGAAGGCAAAAGTAGAGCGGCAGCCGCTGGCGGCCGTTAGATCGTAAAATAATTGTTGTGCTGGAGGAGAGCGGCCCTCGCGGCCGCTTTTTTATTGGATAAGAAGAGGTACGAATCAAAGTAGTTAAAAGGTGGGAGGAAATTTGGATACCTGCACCAGGGATCGTCCTTTTTAGTGACCGCTACGTTTCAAGTGGGAAGGTTATTTTATCGCGTGATGAGACAGATCGCATACCTCCCGTGTGAGGAGGCAGAATCACTTGAGTAACAGTGGAGAGGAACCGCGTATGCTCGGCGCGTTTCCAGTCCCTTGGCGCACTCTGGTAGGGCAGATTTGTCATGTTTGTGGAAGTTGCCTTGATTCTGACAAACTAAGGACTTCGAAAGCGAGACTATCTGTTTACTCAACTGAGTCCACCCGCGGCAAACGTGCAATCGTCACATCTGCTAACAAGTCCATAGATTCTTGGCTTCACTTGGAATGACGGTGTTTTGCTGGGTTACACTATTTCGCGCCGCCATCCGTCTAGCGGCTGCGTATATCAATTCATTCATTTCGAGGTCGTATGAATAACTGGCTGAAAACTGTAGGCTGCGTTCTGCTCTTTGGTTCTTCACTTTTCTCGCAAACTGCAAGCAATTCTTCTCAAGATTCAGCCAGCGAGCCGCTGCCGAAGTTGGAGAAGTTCGACCCCAGCATCGTGGACAAAAGCAAAGACCCCTGCAATGACTTCTATGCCTACACCTGCTCGAACTGGACCAAGGCCCATCCCATTGCCCAGGACATGCCGGTCAGTTCTACCGCGCTGCCGCTTTTTCTCTACAACCAGACAATTTTGCGAAACACATTAGAAAAGGCGCACGCCAATAGCTCAGCCACCGGAGGAGAGCGCCAGATCGGCGACTACTGGCAAAGTTGCATGGATCAACCCGCCCGCAACAGCCGCGAGAAGGAATGGCTGCGTCCGCATCTCGATGTCATCTCATCGCTCAAGACGAAGCGGGACTTGCCGCGCGTGCTGGCCTACGTGCACCTGAAATTTCCCGCAATGTGGCAAATGTGGCAAGCAGACGACAATGGCACAAAGGCGCCGTTGTTTGGATTCGGACCCACGCAGGATTTGGCGGACGCTTCCAAAGTAGTCGCTGGAATAGATCAAGGTGGCATGGGACTTCCGTCCATTGATTTCTATACGGGAGATTCAGAGCGTTTCAAAGACACGCGAGCGAAATACGTCCAGCACATACAGAAATTGTTTCGGTTGGCGGGCGACTCCCCCGACAGCGCAGCTGCGGAAGCGAAAGTAGTGATGGACATCGAAACGCAATTCGCGAAAGCTTCAATGGACAATGTCACGCGCCGCGATCCGAAGAAAATCTACAACAAACGAAGTCTGGAGCAGATCAAAGCTGCGGTCCCGGACTTCAACTGGAGCGAGTATTTCAAATTGATGGACGCGCCCACGGTCCCTTTCTACATCGTTAGCGCGCCGCCGTTCCTAGATTCGCTTGAGCAGCAAATTAAGTCCAGGCCAGTCGAGGACTGGCGCACTTACCTGCGCTGGTGGTCGTTGCATCGCGGCGCTCCCTACCTGGGCGACGATTTTGTGCAGGCGAACTTTGATTTCTTTGGCACCGCGCTCTCGGGAACTCCGCAGATGTTGCCACCCTGGCGGCGGTGTGTTTCTTCCGCCGATCGTTATCTTGGAGAAGCGCTAGGCCAAGCCTACGTCAATATCGCGTTCCCACCGAGCAGCAAGGAACGCGCCATTAAACTTGTGGATTTGATTCGCAAGGAGTTAACGGAAGAAATCAAGCAATTGGACTGGATGGCCGATTCAACCAAGAAACAGGCCCTCATTAAGCAGGACGCCACGTTGCAAAAAATCGGATATCCAGATAAGTGGCGCGACTACAGCGCGGTGAAAGTGATTCCGGATAATTATTTGGCGAACATGAATGCGGCTAACGAATTCGAGGCGCGACGACAGATCAAAAAAATCGGCGAACCCGTGGACCGCACCGAGTGGGACATGACTCCTCCCACTATTAACGCGTACGAGGATCCGCAATTCAACACCATCAATTTCCCTGCTGGAATCATGCAGTCACCTTTTTTCAGCGGCGATCAGGATGATGCGTCCAATTACGGAGCCATCGGCATGGTCATCGGACACGAAACTATTCACGGCTTCGATGATCAGGGCAGAAAGTTTGACGACAAAGGCAACCTCCGTGACTGGTGGACGTCAGAAGACGCCAAGAGGTATGACGAGAAAGATCAATGCATTGTTGATCAAAACACGCAGGAAATTCCTGAGTATGGCGTGAAGCAAAACGGAAAGCTCACTGCCGGAGAAGATACCGCTGACAACGGAGGCCTTCACCTGGCAATGATGGCGCTCGAAAACCTCTACAAGTCCGAAGGCAAGTCGATCGACACTCCTGAGGGCGACGGGCTGACGGCGCGCCAGCGCTTTTTTCTGGCCTACTCATTCAGTTGGTGTAATGAAGAGCGTCCCGAAGCAGCACGCAATCAGGTGATAACGAACCCGCATTCACTGGCGCATTTCCGGGTAAATCGCCCACTGTCGAACATGCCGGAATTTGGCAAGGCGTTTGGATGCAAGTCAGGACAAGCGATGGTCCATGCTCCGCAATGCCGGGTGTGGTAAGACTTTTGACAGGAGAGTCGTCGCACGTTATGGAGTCGTCAGAATGCTTCGACTCTCTCGTCACATTGCAGTGCCTGGGTCGAAGGTCCCGTTGTTGTTTGTGACTGCGGTCCGTTACTGGCGCGCTGCCAATTGTAGTAAAACAGTATTAGCCGGAGAGGTGGCCGAGTGGTTGATGGCACCGGTCTTGAAAACCGGGGTTGATGAAGTTTGATCGGATGTAATCGTATGAAATTAAAGAACCCAAAGGGCGTCTGCTCTTGAGCGAATCGAGAACTGTAGTAAAACTGTAGTAGTTGGAGAGGTGGCCGAGTGGTTTATGGCTCTGGTCTTGAAAACCAGCATACCCTAAACG
>JBEEGK010000191.1:0-4560 GCA_041166845.1 Acidobacteriaceae bacterium | reverse complement strand
TGATCACAGCAGGTCCGACGCGAGAAAAAATTGATCCGGTGCGATATCTCACCAACCGTTCCAGCGGGCGCATGGGGTACGCGCTGGCCGAAGCGGCGCTTCGTCGTGGAGCGAGAGTGTTGCTGGTGACAGGCCCGACGGCAATTGTTCCACCGAGTGGCGCCGAGATAACACGAGTGGAAACTGCGGAAGAGATGAGACAGGGCGTTCTGGGACTGTTGTCTCAGGCGAAGATCGTCATCATGACGGCTGCGGTCTCTGACTACCGTCCCAAGAGCGTAGCCGCACAAAAAATAAAGCGTGTAGCTGCTACCTTGCTTTCGCTGGAGCCGACCGTTGACATAGTGGCGGAAGTGGCTCGCCAGAAAAAAAATCAGCTTGTTATTGGTTTTGCAGCCGAAACCGAGAACGTGCTTGAGAATGGACGCAAGAAGCTAATTTCGAAATCACTCGACGCCATCGTAGTCAATGATGTTTCACGCGAGGGCGTGGGCTTCGATTCCGATCGCAATGCCGTCACTATCCTTACCGACCAGGACGTGGTCGAAGTTCCAGAAACTACCAAGCGGGAAGTTGCCCAACGCGTGCTCGATCAGGTGGTACGATTACGCCAGCGAGAAGCTATCAAGACTTCGTAAACGTCCGCCAATTTCGCAATGCCATTAATTCTGGATCAAAATCTCAAGCGCGCGCTTGCCGAGCGTATTCGCTATTACAACGAATTGGGCATCTACGATTTTTATCGGCGAGACGTCTCCGAATCCGATTTGTCGACGGGCACTGCGAATCCCGCATTCGAAACGACTTCTAATTCCGAAATTCATCGGGAACAGCGAGAACAAATGATTCAGTCCGTAAGAAGTGCAAGTGCAACGGCTTCGTCAAATAGCGCCGTAATCCCTCTTCTTCCGGAAGCGGGAGTATCAGACCCAGTTGAGGCGCTGCGGATCATCCGCGAAGACATTGGAGACTGCACGCGCTGCCCGCTGCACTTGCAGGGGCGCAAGCAGATTGTCTTCGGGGTGGGGAATCCGAATGCCGATCTGATGTTCATCGGAGAAGCGCCGGGCGCGGACGAAGATCAAAAAGGGGAGCCGTTCGTCGGGCGTGCCGGGCAATTGCTCACCAACATGATCAAGGCCATGGGGATCGCACGAGAAGATGTTTATATTGCGAACATTATCAAGTGCCGTCCCCCGGGAAATCGAACTCCGGAGCGTGATGAGTGCGCAACTTGTTCGCCATTCTTAATGCGTCAGATTGCTGCCGTTAAGCCGAAAGTCATCGTGGCGCTGGGCGCGATCGCAGCCAAAACCTTGCTTGCGCTGAACCAGCCGATGTCTGAATTCCGAGGACGTTTTTACGACTTCCAGGGGACGAAGCTCGCCGTCACTTACCATCCAGCATTTTTGTTGCGCGATCCCAGGCAAAAAAAAGAAACCTGGAAAGATCTGCAAATGGTGATGAAGGACCTTGGGCTGCCTCTGCCGGCGAAGGGTGTCGAATGAACCCCAAGTTTCAGCTGGGTCTTTCTCACCGACAACGCCCGCAGAATTAAGAACTTGTCTTCGAATGTTACGATCCATTAGCCCCGGCGATCGCCGCGGTTTCTATCCATGCCTGAATTCTGCGACGTAGCGCTGCCTGTGCCGTTGGATATGGCCTTCACTTATCGGATTCCAGAAGGAATGCAACCGGTCGTTGGAGGGCGTGTGCTGGTACCGTTCCGGCAGCGCCGCTTATCAGGTGTTGTTGTTGCGCTTCATGGCCGCGCCCCAAAGGTCGAAGCCAAGAATGTATTTAGCGTTCTGGATGCCTCGCCTCTGCTCGATGCGCAGCTGATTCGTTTAGGGCAGTGGATTGCCGATTACTATCTCGCTCCGCTGGGTGACGTCTTCCGCACTATGCTTCCGTTGACTGCGGAATTCAAACGCACGATTGCTTATCAAATCACCGAGGCTGGTCATACGGCGCTCTACAACGCAGGGACAACAGGATCTTCAGGGCGCTCGCGCAGGGCGCCGGACGACTACCTGGCAGAGATTAGAGCGCTTGACTACCTTTCTCAGCGCGACACCGTCCGGGAAGAAAGTCTGCGCACCGCCACTCGCATTTCAAAGGCGGTGCTTGCAGGAATGGTCCGCAAAGAATGGATTGTTCGTGAGGACTTATCGAACGTTCGCGACGCCAGCCGGTTAGTCAGATTTGCTGTGCTGAAAAGTGCCGAGGGTAAACTCAATTCCAATCAGCGAACCATCATTGAGGCGTTGGGCGCGGCGGGCGGCAAAGTCGCGGTCGAAATTCTCAATCAGCTGGACGTACCACGGACAAGTTTAGCTACCCTGGCGAGACGAGGTCTGGTGGAAATAGTCGAAGAGCCAGCGGAGCTAACCCGTTCGGGGATGAAGGTTCGTCCGTCCCCGTTAAATTTCGTTTTTAACCCCGCGCAACAAAATGCATTCGATCGTGTGCGTGAGTCTGTTACCGCAGCCAAGTTCGCCGGCATTTTACTGCATGGAGTTACAGGGTCCGGCAAAACCGCCGTTTACCTGGCGGCGATGCGCTCAGTGCTCGAGGCGGGGCGGTCCGCGATACTGCTGGTTCCTGAGATCGGACTTACGCCCGCAGTGGCTGCGGATTTGCATCACATTTTTGGTGACGAGGTCGCAATCCTGCACTCGTCGCTGTCGGACAAGGAGCGGGCAGAGCAGTGGCATCGCATTCAAAGAGGCGAGGCCAAAATCGTAGTCGGGACACGATCGGCAGTATTTGCGCCCGTATCCGATCTCGCACTGATTATCGTGGACGAAGAACAGGACTCGTCATATAAGCAGGAGGAAATGCCGAGGTATCACGCGCGCGATGTTGCAGTGATGAGGGCCAAGATGTCCGACGCGGTGGTAGTGATGGGATCAGCGACGCCTTCTCTGGAGTCGTATTTCAACGCCAAAAAGAATAGATACATTTTGCTCGATATGCCGGACCGGGTAGAGAAGCGTCCGCTGCCCGAAGTTGAAGTCATTGATATGCGGCAGGAGTTTCAGGAAACCGGCAACGAACAGGTGATCTCTCGCAAGTTAGTGGAAGAGATTCGTGATCGGCTTGCCCGCAAAGAGCAGGTCATGGTGCTGCTCAACCGTCGTGGATATTCCCCCGTGGTGCTCTGTCGCACCTGTGGGAAAAAGTTGGAATGCCAGAACTGCGCGATTGCGCTGACTCATCACAAGCAGTCCCGACGAATGGAATGCCATTACTGCGGATACACCGCTGCGGTCCCAAAAACTTGCGCGCATTGCGGCAGCGAATACGTATATTTCCTCGGAACTGGGTCCGAGAAGCTGGAAGAATTACTGCATGGAATATTTCCTCAGGCTCGTATAGCGCGTCTTGATCGCGATACTGTCTGCGGGCATGAAGATTTTGAACGTGCCCTGAATGCGTTAAATGAAGGTGAAATTGACCTGCTGGTAGGCACGCAAATGATTGCCAAAGGCCACGACGTTCACGGCGTGACGCTGGTGGGAGTCGTGGGAGCTGACATGGCTCTCGGTATGCCAGATTTTCGCGCGGCGGAGCGCACATTCCAGTTGCTGACGCAGGTCGCTGGTCGCGCGGGACGAGGCGAGACGCCGGGGAAAGTAATTCTGCAAACTTATTTTCCCGACCATTACGCCGTTCAATACGCTGCCCAGCATGATTTCGTCGGCTTCTACGACAAGGAGCTACAGTTTCGCAGCTGGATGCGTTATCCGCCCTACAGCGCTCTGGCCAATGTGTTGATTCGCAGCGACCGGCTTGACGACGCAATGAAATGGTCGGGAATTCTGGGCCGATGGTTCGAGAAAACCCGTCATGAAGGGATACGCGTGCTGGGTCCGGCGGCAGCGCCGATTGTTCGCTTGAAGCGCGACTATCGATACCACTTCGTTCTCAAATCTGCGAGCCGCGAAGGGCTCAATAAAGTCCTGCGATCCATGCTGGCTTATGCCGCCACCGAGAAGATTCCGCGCACGCAGGTGATCGTGGACGTTGATGCTATTTGGCTCATGTGAACACGATCATTTCGTCCGCAGAAACTCCTGCGCTACTTCCTTCACATCGCGATGCTGTCCATCTACCGCGTAGTTCAACTTGCGCATTTCGGCTTCGGATATTTTCCCGGCCAGTTCGTCGAGCGCGCGGCCTACTTCAGGATGATGTTCCAGCATTGCATTTCGCATAATTGCAACTGCTTCGTAAGGAGGAAAGTAATGACGGTCGTCCTCGAGAACAAAGAGATCCAAAGCGGGAATCAAGCCGTCAGTAGTATTGCCGGCGATTAGATCCACCTGCTTGCTCTTTAGGGCGCGCGTGAGCAGGCCAAGGTCCATAATTCGTGGTGGCTCAGCGAATTTTATTCCGTAGGTGGATGCCAGTCCTTTATAGCCGTCGGGACGTTCCATGAACTCGTATCCGAAACCAGCCCGCCACTTTGGCGTGTACGCGGCAGCTTGAGTGATTGTCTTGAGGCCGAGTTGGCGAGCATCGTCTCCGCGAATTTCAATCGCGAAGTTATCGTTG
>JBEEGK010000190.1:0-4836 GCA_041166845.1 Acidobacteriaceae bacterium | reverse complement strand
ACTTTCCGGAGGCGAGCAACAACGAGTCGCTTTGGCCCGTGCACTGATTACCAAACCTAAGGTACTGCTGGCGGATGAGCCTACCGGAGACCTCGACACCAAAACGGCCGACGCAGTTTTCGATCTGATCTCCCGCTTGCATCAAGAACACCAGCTAACTTCATTGATTGCCACACACAACGTCGCCTTCGCGCGTCGATGTGACCGTGTACTCAAGTTACAACAAGGATCAATGCAAGAGGTTGCTCCGGAAGCGTTAACCGGGTAGCCCAGTAAGGGAATTGACATACGTAAGCAAATGACGGAATGATAGGAACATAAGGAAGGAGGTAATGAGGGTGCTGGTAGCAAAGCTCAGGTGCCTTAAGTAATTTTCGATCCAGCGTCAGCGGCACGCTGATTGCTTTAATAGCTGTAGGGTCAAAGGATCCGGGTTCACGGACGCGCTTAGTTGCGACCGCCTTCCCGAGAATTCAGGGGGAAAGGGCATTATGTTTGAACGTTATACGGAAAAGGCAAGACGAGTCATATTTTTTGCGCGCTATGAAGCCAGCCAGTTCGGATCTCCTTATATTGAGACTGAACACCTACTGTTAGGCCTTTTGCGCGAAGATAAAGCCCTTACTAATCGCTTCTTGCGCTCTCATGCCTCGGTGGAATCCATTCGTAAGCAAATCGAAGGTCACACCACGATCCGGGAGAAGGTTTCGACGTCCGTTGATTTGCCGCTTAGCAATGAATGCAAGCGAGTACTAGCCTATGCCGCCGAAGAAGCGGAGAGATTGTCGAATAAGCACATTGGAACAGAGCATCTGTTGTTAGGTCTTCTGCGGGAAGAGAAATGCTTTGCGGCAGAAATTCTGCATGAGCGTGGACTGCGGCTTTCGACGATCCGCGAGGAGTTGGCGCGGACCAGCCAGGAGAAAGCTCAGCCGCAACGCCAGCGTGAGTCGTCTCTGCTGAGCGAGTTTTCCCGCGACCTGACGCAGGCCGCGATGGATACGCAGCTTGACCCGTTAGTGGGACGCGACGGCGAACTGGAACGTGTAATTCAGATTCTCTGCCGCCGCACGAAGAACAATCCGGTTCTCATTGGCGAGCCTGGAGTAGGCAAGACTGCAATCGTAGAAGGACTGGCGCAGCGTATTTCAGACGGTGAGGTTCCCTCATTCCTGGCTGACAAGCGCATTCTGGCTTTGGATCTGTCGCTGATCGTCGCCGGTACGAAGTATCGCGGTCAGTTCGAAGAGCGGCTTAAAACCATCATGAAAGAATTGATGGAGGCGCAGAATTCCATCATCTTCATAGATGAACTTCATACATTAGTAGGCGCTGGATCGGCCGAGGGTTCGCTTGACGCGGCCAACATCCTGAAGCCTGCTCTCTCGCGCGGGGAGATTCAGTGCATCGGCGCAACGACTCCGGGGGAATATCGGAAATCCATCGAGAAAGATCGGTCGCTCGAACGGCGCTTCCAGGCAGTGAAAGTTCCGCCGCCGGGCGAGGCAGATGCGACGAAGATTTTGTTCGGCATCAAGGATCGCTACGAGAAGTTTCATGCCGTGACTTACACGGACGAATCCATCAACTTCGCCGTATCGCATTCCAACCGCTACATTCCGGACCGTTTTCTCCCGGACAAGGCCATTGACCTCATTGATGAAGCGGGAGCGCGCGTAAAGCTGCGCCAGACTTCCCTGCCTGAGGAAATTACCGAGGTCCAGAAGCGGATTAAGTTCATCGTTCACCGCATGGAAAATGCCATCGCGAATCATGAGTTCGAGAAGGCACGTTTCTATTCGGACGAGGAACGCAAAGAGCGCGAGAACCTGCGCGCTCTTCGCGAAAAATATCATTTGGATGAATCGGCTACCGGTGTCGTCGGCCGCGAGGACATCGAAGATGTCGTCTCGCGCTGGACGGGTGTGCCGGTTACATCCATCAAAGAAGAAGAATCGCAGAAGCTGCTTCGCATCGAAGAAGAGCTCCATAAGCGCATCATCTCGCAGGACAAATCAATTACCGCTTTGGCGCGCGCGATTCGCCGCTCGCGTGCAGGATTGAAGAGTCCGAACCGTCCCATTGGATCGTTCTTGTTCCTTGGTCCAACCGGCGTCGGCAAAACCGAAGTCGCTCGAACTCTGGCTCAATTCATGTTCGGCAGCGAAAAGTCGCTTGTCCGATTTGATATGTCCGAGTTCATGGAGAAGCATTCGGTCTCGAAGCTGATCGGCTCGCCTCCCGGATACGTAGGCTACGAAGAGGGTGGACAGCTCACCGAGCGTGTGAAGCGTGCGCCGTACTCCGTGGTTCTATTAGACGAAATCGAGAAAGCGCATCCCGACGTCTTCAACATCCTGTTGCAGGTTTTTGAAGATGGTCAACTGACGGACGGCCTAGGCAACACGGTTGATTTCAAGAACACGATCATTATCATGACCTCGAACATCGGGGCGCGGCACTTGCAGCGTCGCGAGGGCTTGGGCTTCCAATCAAGTAAGGAAGACATGATTTCTGAGAAGGTCGAAGACCTGGTCAAGAACGAAGTGAAGCGTACGTTCAACCCAGAGTTCCTGAACCGTCTCGACGAGATCATTCTGTTCACCGCCCTGAGCGAGCAGGATCTTATCCAGATTCTCGAACTCATGGTCAACCTGTTGAACCAGAACCTGGCGCAGAAGTCCATTACTGTGACGGTAACGGACGAAGCCAAGAAGTGGATCCTCAGCCAGACTCTGGGAGATCGCAGCTACGGCGCGCGTCCTCTACGCAGGGCCTTGCAGAAATACATCGAAGATCCGCTGTCAGAGGCTCTGATTCAGGGGACGATTGCGACAAGGCCGGCCTTCATCGAGGTATTCCTCGAGGACAACAAGCTGTTCTACCGTCCAGTAGATTCCGAGAAGACCGAAGGCGTCTTGCTGTACGAAAACTCGTAAGGAGCACTCGTAGTTATGAGGCACGAGCCGTCAGCGAGAGCTGGCGGCTTTTTTGTTGGCAGAGTTTAGGATGCAAAGAACAGTGCCATTCCTCCGCCGAAAAATCGTATTCGATACGCAGATCATTTCAAAGGTACAGAGTGGCACTATTTGTTCTGCCGATTGGAGTGCTGCTTTGAAATATATTTCAACACGATGCAAGTACGCCATATCTTTGAACACGTTGTACGAACTGTTGGCTGCCTTAGCCAATGGGAGCGAACAATACTTCGAGGCAAATCAAGAGCGAATCAAAATACTCTATTCACCAAGGGGACGCGAGATCCTGCCGCTCGTCGGAGACTTTGTACGGTCCAGAATATTTGGCTTGTCTGCGCGTCGGCGCGAGTTTGCGCCGGGACAGCTGAAAGTCTGGGTCGAAGTCGTTCTCGCCGCTAAGAGCAAGTCCGACCTCCAAAACGTCAGAGTAAGAATCACAAGGCCGGGACACTCTAACAAGTCTTATGGGTTTGACCTTCCGTTGCTGATGAGCCAAATCAATGAGGGGAAGGAACATGACGCACGAAGACTCGAACAGCTTCGGGAAGGCGATCTCCTTCGCTCGACGGCCAGTACGTGGACTAACGCGACTTTAAATTTAATGGGGATACCTGAGACTGCGCGCAACGCCGAGAAGTTGCTAGCTGCGCTGGACGCGGCCTCGCTAAGAGCAACCAGTACGATTTCAGTCGTCACAGCTCTGATTGGATTGATTCGCAACAGCTCTATTATCTTGCCGACCCATCGGTACGAGTAGTCACGGACGACACCAAAATCGGAACTCGGATTCAAACAAGCACTCAACAAGATCAGCTTCTAACCTTCAATGGTTTGAAGAAGTTGGCGCTTTCTTGAGAGTACGATCATCCCGATGTAATCAAATCCGTTCCTCGCCTGTCTCAGGTAATCCAATCCTCTATCTTCAACTTCGTCACTCTCCGGAATCCCTGATCGTTGGTTACCAATATGCATTCGGAAGCCAGAGCTTGCGCGGCGATCATCATGTCCAAATTACCTAGGGGTATGCCTTCGCGTTCCAGCGCTGCGCGAACGTACGCGTAGTGCTGCGCAGCCCGAGAGTTCCACGGGAGGATTTCAACCCTGAGCAGAAACTCCTCAATTGCTGTTTTCAGTCTTGTCGCTTCCGGAAGACGTTCGACACCGAAGCGCAACTCTGCCTCAGTCACCACCGAGATTCCGACATCTGGCATGGGAACCTTCAGCAGGCGTTGCCGCACTTGTGGGAAATTGCCCTTAATAACGAAGCTGGCTATGTTTGTGTCGAGGATGTAGCGAACGGGCATTAGAACAACTCGCGCTTTTGTGGCGGACCATCCTTGCGGTCTTTCATAAAATCGTCAGGCACATCAACTTGCTTCATTAACTCGAAGAAGTCCAACCAAGATTCGGGCCTTTTAGACAAAATAATATCGCCGGTTGACTCGTCGCGCCGGACGTACACCTCGGACCCCTCAAATCGGTACTCGGCTGGGAGCCGGACCGCTTGGCTGCGTCCGTTAACGAAAATCTTGGCTTTTCGCGGCACCATATCCTCCTTGGTATATATCAGAATATATCACAGATAGATATCCGAGTATATACCGACTTGCTGGTAGTGGCGGCCACGAAATTGGCGGTGGAAACCTGGTAAGTTAAACTTAAAATCACCAATGGAAATCATCGTTTATTCCGCACCCTGGTGTTCAGACTGCCGGGAAGCCAAACGCTTCCTGCAACGCCACAAGCTTTCCTTCACTGAAATTGATATTGAGAGTACTCCCGGGGCTGCCGACGAGGTCGTTAAGCGCACCGGCAAGCGGGCCATACCTCAGTTTGTGATTGATGGCGAGTGGGTGCA
>JBEEGK010000189.1:0-11762 GCA_041166845.1 Acidobacteriaceae bacterium | reverse complement strand
CGATAGTATGACAAGTTACAGCACTGCGATCGGGGATGTTGGCATCTACCGCGATTTTTTTCACGCTATCGTGGCTTATAGCAAGCGGCGGTTGTTGACAACATTCTTCAATTACGAGAATCCAGAGTTTCTCGGCATTTCGTCCTACATGCCGGATTTTCCGGTCAGCTCCATCGTGGATAATCTCATTCTGCTAAGCCTAGTGGAAATCAACAATTCACTTCATCGTTGCATTTCGGTCGTGAAGTCGCGGGGGACTAAACATTCATTCGACACTCGCGAGTTTGTAATCGGACAAGGTGGAATTTCCCTTATACCACTCGAACCGAATTCAGTTCACGCATTGCCACTGCAGGGTTACTCAAGTCTCTTGAGCCGCGCCCCCACAAGAACGTCAGCCAAGCGCACAAACGGCATTGCCGTCTCGCAGGACAACGGATGACTTCGGAAGTATCCGAACGTATCGGGACGACCGGACATTTGCTCTCGCCAACTTCTTCCACGCTGCGCCCGTACAGTAGCGGACTGGTCGATGAAAGCGAAACCATCGAACTGTCACCCAGTTTGCGGGAAGACCTGCTCAATTTCGATGCTTGGGGAGGAATCCTGGCTGCCTATGGCCGAACGATGAGAGTGGCAGTGGCGTTGACTGACCCCCAAGGGCAGATTTTGGGAGAATGTCACAATCCGCAACCGGTTTGGAAAGTGATACACGAGGCGAGATGCGGCTTTCATTCAGGGTGTCCATTCTGCATTACCACTAAGCCTTGCACCGCCGTCTCGGACGCCCTGATAACGGGCGGGGCCATTATGGTACATGATCAGGCTGGTCTTACTCATGTCGCCGTTCCTCTCTTATTGGGCAAGGAGCACTTAGGTGCCATCGTTGCGGGGCAAGTGTTCGATCAGTACCCCGACGCGCTGTTGTTGGAGCGAGTAGCAAAGCAGTTTAAAGTTCCGCCACAGGAACTTTGGAATGTGGCGAGGATGCAGCGTCCGGTAGGCAGCGCGATTCTGAAGGCGTCCGGCGATTTGCTTTGTGCGCTGGGACGGGCATTTCTTCGAGAACGGTACGGCGCGATTCTCGAGGCGAAGCTGGCGCAAACGAATGGCCGGTTCCGATTGTTGGTGGATGGTGTCAAGGACCATGCACTTTTTACAATGGACTCCTCTGGACTGGTGACTAGCTGGAATGACGGAGCAGAGAACATGTTGGGATATCCTGAATCGGAGATCATGGGCCGAAGCTTCTCATGCATCTTTACTCAACAGGATTCACAAAATGGTGTGCCCCAGAGGCAGCTGCAGATGGCCTTGGAAAAAGGTCGAACGGAGGACGAAGGGTGGAGGGTGCGGCGCGATAAGAATCAGTTCTGGGCCAGCGTCAACATCACAGCCTTGTGGGAAAATGCGCACACGATGGGGAGCTTTGCGATCATCGTGCAAGACAAGACGGAAAAGAACAAGATCGCGATCGTACTAGAAGAGGCCCGGCAAGAGCGTGTGAGCCTGCAACAAAGACTTCTTTCTCGAGTTTCACATGAACTCCGCACTCCACTCACTGCGATCTACCTGTTTACAACGAACTTGTTGGATGGACTCTTTGGTGTTCTAACACGTCCTCAGTACGAACATCTGACTTTGGCGCTTGATAATATAGGACAACTAAAGAGCATGGTCAGCGACTTGCTCGATGTCACCCGTGTCCAAACATATAAGCTTAGTGTGGAACCTGAACACATAAGTCCAGTTAGAGTGATTACAGAAGTCCTCGGCACATGCCGACGGAACGCGGAACTAAAGAATGTAGAGCTACGGTCCGATATTGCTCTGGACCTGCCTTTTCTCTGGGCCGACCCGGCGCGAGTGCGCCAAATTCTTACCAACCTAATTGATAACGGAATTAAATTTACACCCAAAAACGGTACTGTCACCATTGGAAGTTGGCCCTTTAGCGAAGACAGCGGTTTTCTGTGTTTGTTCGTGTCCGATACCGGATGTGGGATTAGTCCCGAAAATCTCGACGTTATATTTGATCGTCTCATGCAAGTCGAGAGTAATACTGGGTCCAGTCGCAGCGGGTTGGGGCTCGGTCTTTACATAGCGAAGGAGCTGGTCTCACGGCACGACGGTCGAATCTGGGCAGAGAGCGAACTGGGGAAGGGCAGCACTTTTTACTTTACGCTACCGGTATTCTCACTGGCTAGACTGTGTGCTCCGGTCTTCGCGGCTCCCGAACTGACGGGAGGGTCCGTCACGCTCATTGCTGTAGACGTGCTTCCGGTCGAGGAAGGTCTTCAGGGGCAAATATTGCCCGAGGTACGGAAAGTTCTGGAGAGCTGTATACGTCCTGGTCAGGACGTATTGCTGCCCCTTATGAAGGAAGCACAGCCGTCAGAAATGTTTTTCATTTTAGCGTGGACCGACGCCGGAGGATGTGCGGTGATCACAACCCGAATTTCCAAGAGCTTGCAGAGGTTCGACAACAATTCAAAACTGAACCCGGAAATTTCTTCCACCAACATGCTGGTGGGGCCAGGTGATTCCAGAGAAGCGCAGATAAGGGAAGTCACAACGCTGGTCGATCGAGAGGTACAAAAGCACATCCTGGCAAAGGGGAAACTGAAATGAGTGGAAAGAAAATTCTTATCGTTGACGATGATGAAGATCTTCTCCGGGGCTTAAGCCCGAGGCTGGAAGCCAACGGCTACACAGTAAAATACGCCACAGATGCAGTTTCCGCCATAGCGGTGGCGGTTAGGGAGGCGCCTGATCTAGTCATCCTGGATCTCGGACTGCCGGCTGGTGATGGCTTCTTAGTTCTTGAACGCATGAGAGCGCTAGCCAATCTGGTTAAAACCCCAGTAATCGTTCTTAGTGCCCGAGATCCGGCTGACAATGAAAAACGAGCGTTGGACGCCGGAGCTTCAATCTACTTACAAAAGCCTGCGGACAATCACGAATTCATGGCCGCGGTGCGAGAAGCCCTTGGAGAAGAGGTCGCCCTGTCGACATTTCTTAGAAGTTAATGTGATGACATGGTTCTACTCGCCTGAGTGACGAGCCAAGAGTTCGATGTGGAGCTTGCTGGTTCGGCTGGGTGCAAAAATAAATATTTCTCGCCTCTTTTGGGAGCGAGGTACTTTGGCGAGGCTAATCGTGGAGAACGACCTCGAGGAGCGAGTTGTGCACTTGCAGCCCGCCGTTGTAGTGAATAAAGCCCAACTTCCTGAATCGGTTCATAAAAAAGCTAACCCGAGAACGCGTTGTGCCGATCATCTCCGCCAAGGTTTCCTGACTAATCTTCGGAACTACCGTCTCATGTGAGCCTTCTTTGCCGAATTGGGCGAGCAAAAGAAGAATACGGGCTAGCCTTTTTTCGCTGGAGTTGAAAAGTTGATCAACCAGATCCTCTTCGTATCGAATGTTCCGCGTCAACAAATATGCGACGAACATATCAGACAAAGCGTGTTCCCGGTGGAGCGCCTTCATCATAACGCTCTTGTCAATGCGCATAACCGTGCAATCCGTCATGGCCGTTGCTGATCCCATGCGAACCGCCTGACCGGCGAGACCACCTTCCCCAAAAAAATCTCCCGTACTTAATATCCCAAGTATTGCTTCCTTACCGGCGCCAGAAACTACGGTAAGTTTCACCTTGCCGCTCTGAACATAAAACAATGCATCGCAGGCATCGCCTTGAGCGAAGATGGGTTGGTTTTTTGCAAAAGGCACAACGTTCCTGCCCTCCCCGATGCTGGCGAGGAAGGCGTTGGGGTCGAACTTAGTTTTCTTTTTGGTCGGGCTCATGCTTGGCTCACTCCTGAGAACTGCTAGAAGGAAAACCAGGGCCCAAAATAATTGTACTCCCAGGGTTTGAAGCGGTATTTTCGATGCTGCCTGCTTCCATATGCGTTTGTCAAGAACTAAAAAAGTAATCAGAATCTGCTCGGGCCTATGGATGTATTCACTCTCGAGGGCCTGCAAAAAGAAGCTGTTTATTCAACTTCAAGCTGGTTTGAGCCGCTTACCACATTCCAGGCAACAGGTCTTGAAACGCGGTGTGATGAGATCGCAATAGGGGCACATCCTCTGGGAGCCGAAACCCCCGCGGTCGGTATTCATCCTACCCAATTTACGCAAAGAGGAGATAATAGAAAGAACCATCGCACGAGCACGCATAACCAACCAATGACCGGTGAAAAACATGCCTGACCGGACTTTCCTTCGTACGAACAGTGTCGCAAAGTTATCGAGGCTTCCCGCTTACCTTTTGCTCGGTGATTCTAATGTGCGGAGAAGAAGTCCCCCGGCAATTGCGACAGCTTTAGATTCATCCTTTTTTATATCGATAACCCGTACGGTTTCTTGAACATTAATAAATCCCATTTGCACAGGCGGCGCTCGGGCTTAGCAATGCCAGGATCTTTTTCTAATTGTGCTCACGAGCAGATTTTGCGACACGAGGCAAATCCATCTCGGCGGTAACCCGGGCAAGCGTAGCCGTCGCGGAGTCCGGCTGCGATTTTAGAAACTCCGCTTTCCATGCGACTCTTTTCCCAGGGGAGTTTATGGAACGGGAAAAATCAATGATGTAGGTGACTTCGTGGGGACAATAGATGCAAGGCGTTTTCAAAACTTCTCCCTTGGGTTCGTGGTCCACGATAAATGGAAACGACCGCAAACATTCCGTACAGGTTAGAACTACGAATGGTTTGCCGTCGTGGTCTTTACCATTTCTTGGAATCCAAACCGGAGCACTCTCTCCCTTTTTCCGCGTGGGCCCCGTTCGGATCAGGTTAGAAACAATATCCAAAAGCTTCTTAGCACTTTCCTGCCCCTTAGCATAGAAAGCGTCTGCAATTACCCCGCTAGGCACTCCTAGGGATTCGTACGCGCCGCTGGTAGCGACAACCAGGATGGCGGGAAAGCGACGCCGGACAACGGATAACAATTCGAATCCTGACATCTGAGGCATGTTGAGGTCGGAAATGATCACGTCCGGCGTGTCGTGCTGTAGGTGCAAAAGAGCTTCAAAGCCATCATCCGCGGTGGAGACCTCATACCCCTCTTCCTCCAGCATTATGCAAATAGTGTGACGAACCATCCCGTCATCCTCGACTACCAGTATGCGTGTTTTTGGTTTCGATCGCGGGCCCATGAGCGACTCCCAACATTCGTATCAATGTTCTCTCCTAAGTATCAGTTTTCGCCCGTAACAAAACTGAGCGAAATTGCTCACATTCGTATTTTCGCGCTGCGGTGTCTGACCCAACGGGAAACGTAACTGCGATAGCTGTTTGGGCTGAAGGAGCGAGCCGGAGGTGGGTGGCTGTTTGCTCACAGTACGAAGTCCCCGCGTGAAGGGAAGAGGGCTTGTTCCCCGAGTAGCCTTGTCAGATAATTGTTTTTCGTGGTCCTGAGTCGGGGTAATTTGCGTGGAAATCCGGAGAGCGCCACCGCGGCCCGGATAGTGAAGGCGCCTCGACCGTCCCGCAGCCGGAATTCCGTAATTCAATGTGTTGAATGCGCCCCTTGCAAGGTGCTCTGTTCCTTACCCTAAGGGTGCACACCCAATGCCGGAGGCGAAGAGCCTGGGTGGGACTACTATAGAGAAATGAGACATTACACTACTAAACTAACGCCCGGTCGTATCATATTCAAATGTCTTTTTTGCAAACATAGCGTGACCACACAAGATTTCAAGAGTACTGTGGGCAATCGCCGGACTCAGGCAGCAACAGCGATGAATCAGCACGCTGCCGCTACACATTCCGGAGACATGCGCGGAATTCCTAGACCCAATACCTTGCAAAGAAAACTTACACTAGCGTGGCTACCAAGCAAGCTTTGCGTCCACAGCGCAGTGTGAAACCGCGGGAGGCGAGAGTAAATTGTACATAAGTGTCTGCTAACTTGGGGATCAGAGGCGGTAAGCTAACCCGTTTCCGGAGCAACGATTATTAGAAGCAGAAAAAGCCCGGATACCGAGCCGAGGATATCTTTCCATAAGGGAGATGCAGCCTTAGATGCCAAGCGTCCCGTGTACTCCAAAACCTATTGTGCGGTTCTTGATTCTCGACTTGCTTATCCTCCGCCCGCTGAACCGAGCTTCTTCTACGAGCGGAATTGTCGATGCTCTATTAAGCCCGGGAAACCTTCAGGCGTCATCTTATCTCGATCTCGAAGTAAAATCGGTCTTAGGTAACTACTCCCCGTGGTCTGGCAGGCATAGCCTAAGAGCATGAAGCGAGTTAGCGGAGCCAATCTCCAGGAGTCGTTAAGGTCAAGTGAGGAACAGATTCGGTCGTTAATGGCCAACATGCCAGAAGTTGTATGGAAGGTCGATGCGAAAGGGCACGTCCTCTTTATTAGTGCGGCCGTAAATACTGTGCTCGGCTACTCCGAGGCCGAATTTTATCAACAGGGAGAGTCTCTGTGGTTTAACTCAATCCATCCCGATGATAAGGATCGAGTGAAGCAAAGTTTTGAGGCGCTATTAAATGACCGTACACTCTACGATATTGAGTACCGATTTCAAAGAAAAAATGGAGAATGGTTTTGGGCGCATGATCGTGCAGTCACCACGACGGACACCGATGGAATTCTAGTAACTACTGGATTGCTTTCAGATATCACAGAGCGAAAGACATCGGACGAAGCCCTCCAGAAGTTAGCCGCGATCGTTGAGTTCTCCCAAGACGCTATCATTGGGGAAACTGTAGAAGGAGTGATTACCAGCTGGAACCGAGCCGCGGAGAGAATTTATGGCTACACGAAGGCCGAAGCGGTTGGAAGAAATATTTCGTTCTTGCTACCCGCTCACCGGCAGGCGGAAATGCCGGCCATTTTGGACGAAGTTAGAATCGGACTGGCGCTAGAGCCCTTTGAAACACAACGCGTTACGAAGGCGGGTTCCATCCTTGACGTATTAGTTGCGATTTCGCCGATTAAAGATACCCACGGGCGGGTAACCGGGGCCTCCGCAATCGTCCGAGACATCACCGATCGCAAGATCGCTGAGGCGCAAATTAAATTTCTTGCGTATCACGATGCTCTCACTGGTCTGCCCAATCGCGCTCTCGCTTTAGATCGCTTAAGTAATGCCCTCGCGGGGGCCCGCCGTCGAAAGAGCAAAGTTGCGGTTCTGTTTCTCGACCTCGATCGATTTAAACTCATCAACGACTCACTTGGACACGCGGCGGGAGACATTCTCCTTCAAGTCGTAGCGAAAAGACTGAAGAGTTGCATACGTGAACAAGACACAGTAGCCCGTCTAAGTGGAGACGAATTTCTCATCCTGCTAAGTGATATAAATAACATTCCCGACGTAGCAATTGCCGCCGAGCGGATTATGGATGCAATCACCGCTGAATTCGTCATTCAGGATCAGCCTCTGAATATCAGGTGTAGCTTAGGCATCAGCATCTTTCCAGAACATGGCGAGGATTGCGAAACATTGATGAAGTATGCCGATGCGGCTATGTACAGTGCAAAGGAGAATGGACGTAACAACTACCGCTTCTTTACAGGCGATATGAACGATGAGTCCGTAGAGCGATTGACACTGGAGCACGGCTTGAAGTTAGCATTGGGAAATAAAGAACTCTTTCTTGTGTACCAACCACAACTGGACATCGCTACTGGCAACATCACTGGCATGGAGGCACTTCTCCGTTGGCAAAACCCGGACATAGGCCTCGTGCCACCCGATAAGTTCATACCGATTGCCGAGAACAGCGGCATGATTGTGACCATCGGGGAATGGGTGCTTAGGACAGCCTGCGCACAAGCCCGGCGATGGCAAGAGGAAGGGCTTCCCCCTGTGCCTGTGGCCGTAAATGTATCGGCCGTTCAGTTTCGTCAAGAAAACTTCTGTGACCTTATCAGAAGAGTTCTCCACGAAACCGGCCTGGCCCCTCAATATCTGGAATTGGAGCTGACCGAAAGCCTCTTGCTGGCTGACGCAGACGTAACCCTCTCCGTTGTTCGAGAGTTGAGAGACATTGGGGTGACTCTCGCAATTGATGACTTCGGGACAGGATACTCCAGTTTCAGCCACCTGAGAAAATTCCGGTTCAACAAGCTCAAAATCGACCGCTCGTTTTTGCGAGATGTAGCGGTCAATAGCGATGACGCGGCGATCACTGCAGCGATCATTAGCATGGGGAAAAGTCTGAAGTTGAAGGTAATTGCCGAAGGGGTTGAAACCGAAGCTCAAATGTCATTTCTGCGCTCACATCAGTGTGACGAGATTCAAGGGTACTACTTCAGCAAGCCCTTAACCGCGGAGAAGGCCTCTGACTGGCTGCGAGACATACCGGTACTTAACGCGCTGATCGTGGTCGATGCGATGGACAAGAAAAGCGAAAATACTATTTTGCATCATATCTCGGGTGTGACTACTTCCTTCGCTCAGACTTGCGCTTTATGAAGTGGTTAGTCAACCACCTGCCTCGTAACTAGAGAGTCCAGCCAGTCATCACTGCGGGCAGAGTTTCCATTGCTACTAAAATGCCTCGCGACGAAAAGACAACCAGTACCGTCGATTGTCGTGCCTTGCCGGCGGTTCTTTGTAGTTGTTGTAATTTTTGAGCGCCGCGCATAGGATGGGCTGCGGTTTGGAGGCTAACCTCAACCGACCTAACCTTGGTGACCCTCCCAAACCTCCATCTCCAAAACGAGGAGGCTCCTCATGTCGATTTTCTGCAATTACAAGATGCGTCTGTCAAGGACCGCCCTGATCGTCGCGATTTGCGCCTTCACACAGCTTCCCCTGATCGCATCGCCGCAGCAGTCCAAGTCTGCTGCCAAGTCGCAAAAGACTGAACCTAAGCTCAAAGCCATCTGGGAACCCGTGAATGTGAAGGACGATGTTGAGTTGGAATCAGTGCATTTTGCCAGCCCCGAAGAGGGCTGGGTCGCTGGCGGCCGAACGTCAATGGAAGGCGGCGTGATTTTTCACACCGCAGATGGAGGCGCGAACTGGGAAGTCCAGTTGGGGGATCTCCAATCTTCGGATCGTGCATATCATGATCTTCGATTTGCCGGGCCGAAACTGGTATGGGCAGTTCAGAGCACTGGCACCGGCGATCATAAACTGCTCCGACTGGATGGGAAAGACTGGAAGGAGGTCGGCACTGTTGCCCAACACCGCGGTGACTACCGCTTCGTTTCAGAACAAGTAGGTTTTGTCACCAGCAACGAGGGCATCGTACGCACGCAAGACGGGGGACGCCACTGGAAGCCAGTTTATCCATGCCAGATGACGGCGGAAATAAACGGCCTTAGCAGGAAGCTAAGCTGCGAATTTGCGAAATTGTTTTTCCTCAACGAGCGCATTGGCTGGGCCGCCAGTAATGCCGGGGCCTCCGGGAGCGGTTTTGTTCTCGCCACAACGCACGACGGCGGCGACACGTGGGAGTCTTCCGTGGTATTGCCAGGGGAAGACGCGAGGGAAGGTTCGATTTACTTTACGGATGAGAACCATGGTTCACTACTGTCGGGCGGGAAGTTTTTTTACTCCGAGGACGGAGGAAAAACATGGACTGGATCTACCGGCCAGGCGGGCGGCAAGCCAAATATTGAATTTGCCGACACGAAAGTAGGCTGGGCTATCCATTATCAGAGTATGAATTACAGTGTCGACGGAGGTCGGCATTGGCTCACTCGCGATATCCGGTTTCCTACATCGGCGGAGGCTTTTAGCTTGGTTCGCCCGGATAGTGGCTACGTTGTGGGGGGGCACGGAATGGTTTATCGATATCGCATAGTGCCAATCGACTATACGGCTAAGGGGATGCTGGCAGCTCCATCGATGTCTGGGAAACCTTAATCAGTCCCGTCATCGATGGCTTTGAAATGCAAACCCACTGACTTTGTCTATTAAGGCTGGATCTGCGGCGGATGCAGTTGCCGATCTGGTTTCTCCCCAAAGCACGGGGCAATGGATGGCTTTGTGCGTTGAACATGAATAGGAGAGCCTAATTTGCAGTAAGCTCAATACTTAAAAAGTCTCAATGTCTTCGGCCTCTATCGAAGCGGGCAGTACGTCCTTCAGAGCTCTTTCAATTTGCTCCACTTCTTCCCTAATTACTCTTATGGATTGCTGGTTTTTTGAGGGATGTGCTACTGGAGAAAATGCTCCCACGGCGTGTCGTATTCTGTGGTTTCTGTTCCAAATCAGGTGAAGGCTCGCAGCTGTCTGTTTTCGGCGTCTGTAAAGATTTCTGCCTACCTTTGCCGCAAAACATCCTAAGATTAGTCCGAATAAAGCCTCGATCGGGAGGCGATCTGTTGTTCCGTCAAAGTCTAAAAAAGCTAGCCGATAAACTACTTCGCCAAGACCCAAAGAAGCGAACAATACCGTGACTCCGATAAAAAAAGCCGGCAGGCTGTCTGCCTCCTGAAAGCGCATTAAATGATCACCGGCGCGGCGTATGCGCATAACCTAACTTTTCTCCTAACTTTAAATTCTAGCATCATCGTTCTCGCCAGCACCGAGAAACGCCTAGTTGAAGCAGTCAACCCAAGTCCCAGCGACAATCCTGCGCTAAAGAACGCATTAGGGGCTAGCGCACCAACAACATTATTAGCATAGAGCAATGTGGACAATCGGGGTGGATGTTTTACCTTATTGACCAGATCTATTTCTGGAGTGCTGTTGTCACTCGATCACTAAGTTTCTTTGCATCGAAAGGGGCTCTTACCTTCGCATCGTTGTCGAAATATACAAAAACATCACGTTTCCCTCGCGACGCATCGTGGCGAGTGACCCGCCTGCCGTCATGCACCTCGCCGCCTTTTGCCCAAATTGCCACTCGCTGCGCCCAGACATCCAGCGCCTTGTCGTCATACCCGCTTGCGTAAAGCTCTTCACTGCCATGCAGCCTGCAATATACAAAATCTGTGGTGACATCCATTAAAAGAGGCCACTCCACCGTATCCGCTACGACCAATCCAACACGATGACAGCGTAGTAAGTCTATAAACTCTTTGCAGACGAAACTTTCGTGTCTGATCTCTATGGCGTGACGCAAGGGAGCATCGGTTCGCACTCCGAGCCATGTTCGATTATCGAGACGCTCATCGTGCATGCGGCCGAGCTTAGCTGCATCTTTCTGGGTTTGTGGAAGTTGCGATAGAAAAGTTCCCACGCGATCCCCTTCGAACTTAAAGGTTGGCGGAAGCTGCCACAAGATCGGCCCAAGTTTTGGGCCTAATCGAAGTAGACCCTGGGCAAAAAAATTAGCCAGAGGTGTCTCGACGTTTCGAAGTTTCAGCATGTGGGTTATATATCGCGAACCTTTTATTGCGAATACAAATTCGTCCGGCGTTTCATCCGCCCACTGGGCAAAGTTGGTGGGTCGCTGTAGCGAGTAAAACGACCCATTCAGTTCGATGGTGTTGAACTGCCGAGATGCGAACTCCAGTTCTCGTCGTTGAGCGAGATGGGGCGGGTAAAAGACACTGCGCCAACCTTTATATCGCCAACCGGAGATTCCAATTCGAATCCCCGATATCGTTTTGGGTATGCCGGTTTTCAAGACCAGAGCCATAAACCACTCGGCCACCTCTCCGATCTACTACAGTTTTGCTACAGTGAACTTATTTTTATTGGTTTGATGCGGATCTGGTTCTTTGTTTCCAGATGATTACGGCTCACCTGAGAGCCTGTAACCCGGTTTTCAAGACCACTGCCACAATCTGCACGCGCGCTCGCAAGCAGCAGACCTCAGCCTTATAGCGAACTACACGGTTAT
>JBEEGK010000188.1:0-3601 GCA_041166845.1 Acidobacteriaceae bacterium | reverse complement strand
GACCCCTGTAAGGGTTATGTCCGAAATACCAGATATCACAGAACCCGAGCATCTTGAGATTCCAAAAGAAAACCCCTCAAGCGTTGCTTCAAGTCCGGCTGAGGTAATTCGACCAACTGGTCTTTGGGCCAACGTCAACGAATACTGGACCACGATTCTCACGGTTGCGGTCATTGGCTCGGCATTCTTGCTAGGTTGGTCATGGGGTCACGGAAATCCACACAGAGCGAGGCAAGGCATCACCTCGGCGGCCGCAGCCGAGCAGCAACCTGTCTCAATCACTCCGACCTCGAAAGATACTTCCCACAAACCTGAATCCGACCAGGACAGCCCTCGCCCTCCGGTGAAGCAAGAACGCAGTCAAAATTCATCTGACGACCTCATCGTTTATGAAAAGGGCAGAGTGGTTTATCGCTCGAAAGCAGACAACCCCGGTGCTGGAAGCATAGTTCGTCGTCCGCTTCCCAGCTCACTGCCGGTGGGCAATGTAGCGCCGCGCATCGTGCATCGGGTGGAACCTGTGTACCCCGCTAGTGCCCTGCGGCAGCGGATTGCAGGCCCCGTAGAAGTTCTCACGCTGGTAGATAAAAGCGGAACGGTGGAGGAAGTTAAGGTGATCAGCGGAGACCCCATTTTGGCGGAAGCGGCCATGGAGGCAATTTCGCGTTGGCGGTTTCAGCCTCTGATGAAAGATGGAAAAGCGGTGGGCTTCCAAACCCGCATAAAAGTAGGATTCAAGCTGCCTAAATAGAAAACTGTTACGGTATGGATTGCTCCACTTCGCTAATCCAGTCGGGTCTCTTTAATACTTCGCGAGGCTTAGGACCGTCAGCAGCTCCCACGATTCCATCTCGCTCCATCAGATCAATAAGGTGAGCGGCGCGTCCGTACCCAATACGCAAGCGGCGTTGCAGCAGGGAAGTGGACGCTTTGCCAAATTCGAGCACCAGTCGTACTGCGTCCTCGAACAACGGATCATGCTCTCCTTCGTCATCTCCGCTAGTCCCAGCCGCTCCTGATTCACGTTCTTGTCTTGGAGCCTGCAAGAACTTCTCTTCGTATTGCGCCGTGCCTTGTGCGCGCCAGAATTCCACGACGGCGGCGATTTCTTTTTCAGTCACAAAGGGCGCATGCAGGCGATGGACGCGAGCTGATCCCGAGGGAAGATACAGCATGTCGCCTTTTCCGAGAAGCGCTTCGGCGCCATTGGCGTCGAGAATAGTGCGAGAGTCAACCTTGGTTGCGACGCGGAAGGAAACGCGTGCAGGGAAGTTAGCTTTGATCAGGCCGGTGATCACGTCTACCGAAGGCCGCTGCGTTGCGAGTACAAGATGGATTCCGACGGCGCGCGCCATCTGTGCCAGCCGGGTTACGGATTCTTCCACGTTGCCGGCGTCGAGCATCATCAGATCGGCCAATTCATCAATGATGATGACGATGAAAGGCAGGGGAGATTCATCCGGAGTTTCGCCGAACAGGCTGGGAGTTCCGCCATCTTCAAACAAATTGTTGTATTGGTCGATGTTGCGGACGCCCTTTGCCGCCAGCAGCTTCAATCGCCGCTCCATCTCTCGCACCGCGTTACGCAATGCGTTGGCGGCTAACTTTGGCTCCGTGATGATCGGAGTGAACAGGTGGGGCACGCCTTCGTAGTTGCCTAGCTCCAATCTCTTAGGATCAACCAGGATCAGCCGGACTTGATCCGGCGTTGCCTTGTACAAGATGGACATGATCATGGCGTTGATGGCCACGCTCTTGCCCGCTCCGGTGGAGCCTGCGATCAGAAGGTGAGGCATGCCCGCGAGGTCGGCGGTGACGATGCGCCCGTTGATGTCTTTGCCGAGAGCGAGGGTAAGCTTCGATTTCGTGCCGAAAAATTCCTGCGATTCGATATTTTCGCGCAGCCAGATAATTTCGCGCTGACGGTTTGGCACCTGAATGCCAACCGTGGATTTTCCCGCCATACGCTCGATGAGGATGCTTTCGGCTTTTAGAGCGAGGCACAGGTCGTCCGTGAGATTCGTAATGCGGCTGTATTTAATTCCTGCTTCCGGCTTAAATTCAAAAGTCGTGACTACCGGTCCAGGATTGATCTGCGTGATCTGACCGTGAACACCGAATTCGGCATATTTCTCCGTCAGCACCTGCGCTAGAAGTTTCAGTTCATCCGCGTCCACGATCTGTTGTTCGTCAGCCCGATGCAGCAGGCTGCTGGGAGGAAGTTTGAAACCTCCTGCGGCGATGCGCGGCATTGTCGTCTTAGCTTTTTGCCCAGTATCCGCGCGTTCCGTTACTTCAACCTCTGGAACTGCCTGTGCAGCTTCGGACCGCTTAATCGCTGCGGCTTGTGCGCGCCGTTCCTCTTCTTCAAAGGTGCGATCAATTCCGGTGCGCGCCGGTTCCGCTGCCCGCGTGGGCGTGGGAGCAGGCATCGCGCCCGGTGTCGGCACCATACGCGCTGTGATCACGGGCTTGGGAGACGCGCGACGCTGATCCAAATCTCGCTGCGCTTTTTTGCGTGCGCGTTCGGCTGTCCAATCCTGATAGCGATTCCACAGAGCAATGATGAAGGCGAAGCGAGTGGGCGCCCACAACTTCAGATTTGCAAACGAGAAAGCGGTCGTCAGATAAAGCGCAACCGCAAGGACACTCGCGCATACGATATAGGCGCCGGCCAGGTTGAAGTAATGGATGAGAATATCGCCCAAAACACGACCCACTAATCCTTCAAGCGGGATAGCATTCATCCAGCGCAGATGGCCGCTTAAAAGCGCCAGTAATGCTGGAACGAACAGCAGCAACCAGAACGCGCCCACGGATTTTGCAATCGGCGACGCTACCCGCCGGGAGCGAAACCAGCGCATGCCCAAAGCCGAAGCAAATAGGGGAAGCAAAAACGCTCCGACGCCGAAGCCCTGCAAGAGTATGTCGCTTACCAGAGCACCGACAACGCCAATCCAATTGCGGGCGGCGCGGGTGCCGGTGAGAACCGAAGCGCTGTTAAACGATGGGTCCAGCGGTGAGTAAGAAACCAGTGCCAGGAAAAGTAGGAGCGCGGAGACACACAACAGGAATCCGACCAGCTCGTTGAGCCGGCGGTTGTTGGTGGGTGCGAAAACCGTCGAAAAAATTTTCATTGGGCGTATTTCGCGGCCTCGCAGATTACCTGCGCTGCCAGACCTACGCCAGAGCCTTTTGATTATGCCAAGAACTACATGCGGCTACAACTCTGGATATCGGTCGGCAGTATCGAGTTGGTTTCCCAACTCAGATTAGGGAGCGCATCACTCTCGGTCTAATTCGCGATACGCGAGGCAAACGCGAGTACCAGCGATCCGACGATGATGCGGTAAATGGCGAATGGAGCGAAGCCATGCTTGCGCACCCATGCCATGAACCATGCGACTGATGCGTAAGCCACGACAAAAGAAACGGCGAAACCGATGGCAAGCACTACCCATCCGTGACGATCAATTTGGGAGACTCCAATCGGATTCGCGCTCTTTCCTCGCAGTGATTTCAGTAGATCGTAGGCTGTGGCTACAACCATTGTCGGAATGGACAGGAAGAATGAAAATTCGAGCGCTGCGGCCCGCGACAT
>JBEEGK010000187.1:0-4169 GCA_041166845.1 Acidobacteriaceae bacterium | reverse complement strand
TGCAATCATTTACGCTGCAAACGTTCGACGGATTTCGCCGAGAAACGCGATGATCTTCGCCCGGGGATCGCCGGAGTCCAAAGCTTCGAACGGAAGATACCCACGGTAGCCGGACCGATCGATGATGGTCTTGATCCTTTTGAGGTTGACGGCCTCGCTCTTTCCATTGCGACCCACTTCTTCTTTGATCTGCCACGACACTGCGTAGGGGACGAGCTTTTCGATCTCGGCGTATGGGTCGCCCGAGCGCAGGCTTCCGATGTCGAGGATGCAGCCGAACCAATCGGACCCAACGGCGTCGGTGAGCTGGATGGTTTCGGCAGCGGTCTTGAGGAAGTCGTTGTGCTGTTGGACCGCGACGACCACGCCGTGCTCCTTGCCGAACGCGGCGCATTCCTGAAAGTCCGAGACCATCCAGCCGAGCGCTTGATCAAACGAGTAGCCAGCAGGCCGGGTTACTCCTGAAAATACACGGATAACCGGAGCGCCTAGTTTACTGGCGACGACAATCCAGTCCTTGACCATCTGGACATCCTTCCTGCGGGATGTCGGGTCTGCTACGGCGAAGTCATTGCGGACGCCCGTGCGCTGATGGCGACTCCGTTCACAAATGCAAGACGCTTCAGGTTGTAGATGTATTCATCAGTCGGCGCATTGGGATAACCCGGGAAGTAGTATCCGGTCGTATCAAGAGCATCTACTCCTTGCTTCGCGCAGAAATGGACCGAATCCATGAGCGTCATAGAGCCTTCGCGAAGCTGCTTGTTGAACGAATAGGCGTTGAGACCCAGCTTGAGTTTGACACCTGCTTCGCGATGGACGATCTCCGGCTCTGCGAAGGCCGACGCGGGAATGGTAGCCACGGCAGCGAGAGTGGCGGAATTCTATAGAAACGTGCGGCGATCGATGCTGAACATGCGTTGCGTTGCCTTTCACTGCTACGGTAGTCATCCGCTCGGATTGGGTCAACAGTTAGCGATTCACAATGGCCATGCGAAAGACTGGCTTCGCCTTCTCCGTGGCATCCTGCTCATACGCCTGATCGGTGTTCGAGAGGTCGTAAGCGCGCCACAACTACGCCATCGACTCTGGCATTTTCCGCTTCGCCCTGCGACGAATTATGGGTTCCTTTGCCGAAGTTGAAGTGGAAGTCGTACCCGCTCAATTTACGCTCATTGGCCATGCGGATGTGGTCTAATGGCCAACTTCCGATTCTCTCCTGGCCGTTTTGCGCGATCCTGGGACCACATGCGGATGTTGCCCTTTGGGCCGAGCAGCACATGCCGGGAAGTCCTGACCTCCCGCAATTACATCGGGCCGTTCCTATCCATGGATGGCTGTGAAGCTGCCAATCCAGCTCTGCACACGACTGAACTGACCGGGCATCTTCGATGCCATGTTGAACGCGAAGATCTCGCCCGAGGAGGACAATGTGCGAGCAGATCATCGTCAATGCTCGTTTCGAGGGTCGGAGTTCTGGAAACGCGGTAAGCCCTGTTCGCATCAACTGATAAATCCTGACAGTGATTCATAGGAGGTACCTCAAATGGCCTTTTTCAGGGATCCTCTGCACAAGCGGACACGCGGCTTCCCCTTCGGGCCCAAGGGGAAAGCAGGACCTACTAGTGATAGAAAGGAATGCTTCGGAATATACTTTCGAAATGTGGATCGTAACGAATGAAGTCGAACCGTTCCTCCAGCAACTCCACTGCAACATGGGAGTGCTGCCGGTAGGCCTCATCGAGCCAGCGCAATGTCTCTTCGCGGTTCTTCAATCCCGCATAGATATTTGTGTATGCAGTGGATGAAACGTAGTCGCCCCTCGCACGTTTGTCCTCCAGCTTCTGTAGTTCTCTCAGCAGGTGGACGCGCTGTGCTTCGGCGGCGGCTTTCGTATAGCCGGACACCGGATACTGCTGTTTGAATTCGGCAGCGATATCCGGCTCGCCTCGAATAATATAGGCCTCCCCCAACTCCCTGGCGGCGCGATCCAGTTGACCGCTTTTCTCGAGCGCCTCGGCAAGGCTAAACCGCCAGTAGGAACCGGGATCCAACTCAATTGCGGCCTGGAATTGTTTAATGGATTCCTTGAAATTGCCGACACGCATGAGACGGTCCGCGTAATGTCCGAGAGTATAAGAGGACACCGGATCCAGCCTGGCTGCAAGCTGGATCTGCCTGAGCGAATCGGCCTTACGGCCCCTTTGCAGCAGGATGTATGAATACCATCTATAGATAAACGAGTTACTCGGATTAATTGCGATGGCTCGTTGCAGCTCAGCTTCACTTTCAGGCCAGTTCCAGTCGCGCTGGGCCAGCACATAGCCGTGAGCCGCATGAGCCTCTCCGTTCTGTTTATCCAGACTGAACGCCTTTTCCACCGCCTTGCTCGCCTGGGCAAAGGCGACATCGGGAGGCAAAGCCTGCTGATATTCCAGGAGGCAATAGGTCTTGGCAATTCCACTATAGGCGACAGCGTAATCTGGCTCAATGGCTGCCGCGCGTTCAAAGTGCCGCAGGGCCGGCCAAAGCTCGAACCTCCCCCAGAAATACTGCCCTTTCAAGTATTCCTCATAGGTTTCGGGGGCGATCGGGCGCGGAGAGCCAATTGGGGTTCGCGTCGTCGGAGGAGCGCGCAGATGAGCCGCAAGGTCTGCTGCAACCTTTATCTCGAGCTCGCGGACGTTACTCATGTCTCCGTCGTAGGACTGTGCCCATAAGGATTTATCGCGGGCGCCGTCGATCAGATGAACGGTCATTCTCAACCGGTCTCCCGTTCGGTTGAGGGCACCTTCTACGATCGCATCGACTCCCAGTTCGCGAGCTATCACAGGTATGGGTTTTTGTTTGCCTTTGTAGACCATCGCGGAGGTGCGCGAGATGACGGGCACGCCGGTAGCCTGGGCCAGTTCCGTAATGAGTTCGTCGGTAACTCCGTCCGATAGATAGTCCTGCGAACTGTCTCCGGACAGATTCGTGAGCGGTAACAGCATCACCGAATGGAAATCTGCCGGTTTGGACCTGTGCTTGAGTATCAGCGACCCAACAAAGAACAGGAACAGAGCTACCACAATGGTGAATAGTGAGATCGCCCATGGTCTGAGTCGCTTCCAGCGGCTTATAGAGACTTGTAAGACGTCCTCGTGTATTGGCGTGGTCTCCGCCGTCTCCGGCTCAAGTGCAGCACTTTCCAACATGGGAAAGGTGAGAGCGTTTCGCGGCGGCAAGACAGGGCGCGTTTCCGCTATGAAACGGTAGCCCTTCTTGGGCAAGGTTTCGATAAAGCGGGGTGAATCGGAGGGATCTCCGAGAGCGTCACGGATTCGGCGGATGCAGTTGTTGAGACCGTGGTCGAAGTCGACAAAGGTGTTTTCAGGCCAGAGTGCGACTCGTAGTTCATCTCGGCTGACTAACTGACCACCGCGACGAACCAGCATGACCAGCAGGTCGGCAGGCTGCCCGGACAGTCGAATCCTACGGCCGTCTCTGAAGAGCTCACCGCTTGCGGTCTCCAGCTCGAACGAGGCAAATGCAATCCGATCCGCGGGTTGCGTCTCTGGCAACATGGCGTCCCTGCATGTCGGCTTAGGTTATCACTGTCAAAAGGGCTCCAACGAGAATTTCTAGTAGTGAAGGGAGGGCGAGCTATTCGACTGAAAAAGCGACGGTTACGACCGCATATTTTTGTGAGGTTTTTTCTATACCCGTGGGATTGCTTTCAGCCGCCATACTCCGCACTCTTCTCGGGCAGACATTGAGAAGGTCAACCCGATCGACACAGGCAGTTCCACTTCAAGTGGTCTCTCAAAAAGGAGAAACCAAATGCAACATCGTGTTCGTACACTGTCATTCCTTCTTGCGGTCGTCTTCGCCTCTATCTCGGCGACGACTGTGCGCGCCGACGAGGTCACCGACTGGAACCAGATTCTGTTCCAGGCCGCGCTCGTGGCGAAAACCTCACCGCTGATCATCACCCGCAATGCAGCCATCGTCCAGGCCTCGGTCTTCGACGCCGTAAACGGCATCGAGCGTCGCTACACACCGATCCACGTTAAACCCGGTGCACCTCACGGAGCCTCTGCCCGCGCCGCTACCGTTCAAGCCGCGTATGTGAGCCTGGTGAACCTCTATCCAACCCAGCAGAGCACCTTCGACTCCGCCCGCGCCAC
>JBEEGK010000186.1:0-7251 GCA_041166845.1 Acidobacteriaceae bacterium | reverse complement strand
AATCTGGTCGTGGGGCGGAAAACTATAAAGCCACATCCCCTCGTCGGCGGACGCGAAAGAAGTGGCGATGGCAAAAAATAAAAGTGCGCGCAGAACCCAGCAAATTCTCATGATCCCTCAGACTGATAGTAGTAATAGGAAGTCGTCTCTGACAAACTTTTTAATATACGCCGCATCTCATTAAAGGCCAAGAGCTTGGATGGAAAAGTTACAGAATTTGGCGTATAAAAGTTAGTTGCCTGTATGTTGCTTGCGGGCCCTGCCATTTCAGTTTAGGGAGAAAATTTCGAGTTTATGTCAACCGCCACGCAAGCGCCCAAAGGGCTAGAGGGAGTGGTTGCCACCACGTCCGGCATCTGCTACATAGACGGCGATGAAGGCGTCCTGGCATATCGCGGGATTGACATTCACGAACTGGCGGACAACTCCACTTTTGAAGAGACCTGCTATCTGCTGTGGTCGGGGAAGTTGCCCTCTCGCACAGAACTAAAAGAACTTCAAACTCAACTTGCGAACGAACGCAAGCTGGATCCGGCAATTCTCGATCTGCTTCGCAGCGCTCCCAAAAGTGTTGTTCCGATGGACGTTTTGCGCACGGCGGTTTCCGCGCTCTCATTTTACGATCCTGATGTGATCAAAGAGGGCGTGAAGAGTGATCATGCCGGCAACTTGAGAAGGGCCATTCGCCTGACATCGCAGATTGCGATGATCGTGGCGGCCTACGATCGAATTCGAAAAGGAAACGACGTCGTAAAACCAGACCCGTCGCTTTCGCATTCCGCAAACTTTTTGCTGATGCTGAATGGAACGAAGCCTTCCGAAACTGCCGAACGTGCCTTGGATATTGCTTTGATTTTGCACGCCGATCACGAACTGAACGCCTCAACCTTCGCCGCGCGTGTCACAGCCGCGACGCTCTCGGATATGCACTCGGCGGTGACTTCGGCCATCGGAGCGCTGAAGGGGCCTCTACACGGCGGCGCAAACGAAGCGGTATTTCATATTCTGGAAGCGATCAAGACGAGTGGGTCCGACCCGGTGGAGCACGTGAGGCAAATGCTGGCACAGAAGAAGAAAGTACCGGGCTTCGGTCATCGCGTCTATCACACAGAAGATCCACGGGCTACTCACCTCCGCAAGATGTCAGAAGATCTGGGTAAGTCCAGCGGACAAAGCCAGTGGTACGAAATGTCCAGCAAGATCGAGAAATTTGTGAGCTCAGAAAAGAAACTTAACGCCAACGTGGATTTTTATTCGGCTTCGACTTACCACACGCTGGGTGTTGACGTGGATCTGTTCACGCCGATTTTCGCCGTGTCGCGCGTGAGTGGATGGACAGCTCACGTGATTGAGCAGCTCGACGACAATCGTCTCATTCGTCCCCGAGCTGAGTACATTGGGCCGACATACCCGCAGCATTGGGTGCCGCTGGAGAAACGGTAGTTATAAACCGGGCGAACTCCTGAAGGCGCCGGCACACCCCGCGCTTATCCCTCAAGCGGTGTACACAAGCGGCGTACATCCAAGCAGCGTAAAATAGACTAGATCCATGCGCCGCGTCTATTTCGACAATAACGCCACCACGCCTGTGCTGCCGGAAGTAATGGCTGCAATGCAGCCCTACTTCAGCGAGCGCTTCGGCAATGCTTCATCCATCCATCGTGATGGACAGAGCGCGCGGGCCGCAGTCGAGCATGCCCGCGAATCGGTGGCTGTGTTGTTGCGATGTAAGGCGTCCGAGGTGGTTTTTACCAGCGGCGGGACTGAGGCCGACAACTTGGCTATCTTCGGATCAGTGCAGGCCGGAGATCACGTCATTACTTCGACCATAGAACATCATGCGGTCTGGAATTCATGCCGGCATCTGGAAGCTATGGGTTGCGGTGTGACGTATGTGCCGGTTGACGGAAATGGCCTGGTGGATCCGCAAGATGTAAGGGATGCGCTGAGACCAAATACGAAACTGATTTCGATCATGCTGGCGAACAATGAGACTGGAGTTTTGCAACAAGTGGCCGAAATTGGAAGGGTAGGGGCCGAGGCGGGAGTCTGTTTCCATACCGATGCGGTGCAGGCGGCGGGCAAAATTCCCATTGACGTCAACGAAATCGGATGCGATCTCCTGACGATTTCGGGACACAAGATTCATGCTCCACAAGGCGAGGGAGCGCTGTTCGTTCGCAAGGGCCGGCAATTGCAGGCCATGCTTTATGGAGGCCGCCACGAGCGTTCTCGGCGGGCTGGGACTGAAAACGTTCCGGGAATTGTAGGACTGGGCAAAGCTGTAGAGTTAGCGACCCACGGCTTGAAGAACGGCGACACCCTGAAGATCGCTGTTTTACGCGATCGAATCGAGAAGACTCTGCTTGAACAAATTGATGGCTGTGGCGTCAACAGTGGCGGTGTGACCCGCGTTTGTAACACGAGCAATATCTATTTCGATTCCGTCGAAGGCGAGTCGTTGGTGATCGCGCTCGACCTTAAGGGGCTGGCGGTCTCAAGTGGCGCTGCCTGTTCGTCTGGAGCTAGCGAGCCATCCCACGTGCTGACCGCTATGGGATTGCGGTCCGATCGCGCGCGCGCCAGTGTCCGATTCAGCCTGGGGAAGCAAAATACTTCTGACGAAGTTGATTTTGCCATCAGCCTGGTTCCAAAAACGGTAGAGCGCCTAAGGGAGCTTTCTCCCGTTTACACTAAAAGAGCACAGCTCACTACGTAAAGGTCTATGTCCGAAGCAAGAACCATTGCCGTGGCCATGTCGGGAGGAGTGGACTCCTCGACCGTTGCGGCCATGCTGTGCGCGGAGGGGCATCAGGTTATAGGGTTGACGATGCAACTGTGGAACCAGCGCCGCCTGTCTGGGCACGAAGGAATGCCCGAGGCTGTGCAGGGTCGCTGCTGCTCTATTGACGATGTCTACGACGCGCGCCGGGTGGCAGAGACCATGGGCATTCCATATTACGTCGTCAATCATGAGGAGCGCTTTGAGCGTGAGGTCGTGCGCCCCTTCGTGCAGGAGTACTTGTCTGGCCGGACGCCGATTCCATGCAGTCTTTGCAACAATCATTTGAAGTTTGACGAGTTGTTGACGGTAGCACGGCAGATCGGCGCTGAAACTCTCGCCACCGGCCACTATGCTCGCGTTAGGTATGACGAGGAGAGGGGCCGATGGCTTCTTTCGCGTCCTGCTGACAACTCGAAGGACCAGACATACTTTCTTTTTGGTCTCACTCAGGAGCAACTCAGCCGCACAATCTTTCCTCTGGGAGATATGACTAAGCCTCAAGTTCGGGAGCGCGCGCGTCATCTCGGGTTGGCTTCCGCTGAGAAGCCGGATTCGCAGGAGATATGCTTCGTTCCCGGCGGCGATTATAAGAAGTTCCTCGATGCTTATTTAAGCGAACAGGGAGACGCTTTGCCCGATACTGCAGGCGAGCTTGTGACCGCGGATGGGCATGTAATCGGCGAGCATAACGGCATCCACAATTTCACCGTGGGTCAGCGGAAGGGATTGGGCGTGGCCACAGGCTCGCCCTTGTACGTAATCCAAATCAAAGGCGATGCCCGGCAAGTGGTTGTCGGAGATCAGACAGATTTATATTCGCGGACGCTGCGAGCGAATCGAGTGAACTTGATCTCAGTCGCTTCACTCGATGAACCGATGAGAGTGACCGTAAAAATTCGCCACCGGCACGCGGGAGACACCGCTACCCTGAGCGATGCGGGCGATGGTCAGGTGCTAGTTGCCTTTGATGAGCCGCAGCGTGCCATCACTCCGGGCCAGGCTGCAGTCTTTTATGATGGAGATGTCGTCGTGGGTGGCGGCTGGATCGTATAAGAGTGAGATTTCTTAAGCGGCTTAAATAAACAATTCTTCCTGCGGAAGGCTAGCTCCCTGAACACCGCGGCGCCGCGCATCCATAAAGAACTGAAAGCCAGCGGTCACGCCATTTACCAGGCCTGAAATCTGCCGAAAGGGCGAGACTACCGTCTTCTGGACGATTTCCGTTGTGCGTTCGACTTTGTCCATTGTGCGAGTTAAGAGTTCGTCGGCGCGAATTACTTGCAATCGCGTACGATCCACGACATCGCTGACCGTTGCATCCACTCTTTCCAATTGCGCTCGGATCATCGAACTGGATTCGCTAATGTTAGTGATGACCGTTTCGACTTTGGGACGCAGGTCGAGCAACATCGAGTGAGCAATCTCGGCGCTGGGAATGATTTTGGTGGTGACTTGCGTCGAGAGGACTTCAATTCGGGCGGTAGTCTTCCTGACAGCAAGATACATGGCCACGAGAATCCCGGCCTGTAGCACCACTGCTGCCGCGGTCACGGCGATTGAAACGCTCAAAAGAGTCTGGTTATCCATAAGCGTTGAAACAGCTGGAACTTACTTAACCCTTTGCCGTCTTCGTTTCCAACCCAGAGGTGGTCTCGCGGTAAGCCTGTTTGCCGGCCTCGACCGCCGTTCGGATCTGGTCCTTCTGTTGATTTACGACCTCTTTGCCTTTATCCACCCACTCGGAAGCCTGCTCGCGCGCCTGGCGAGTACGCTCACGCGCTATTTCTTTGGCCTCTTCGGCCTTGGAACGCAGAACGTCGCGAGTCTCCGTGCCGGACTGAGGGGCGTACAAAACCCCGATCACGGTACCGATGCCGATACCTGCTAGAAACCAGAATGCTCCACTGCCATTATCTGCCATATAAGTGCCTCCATCGTACGACTACATATGATGCAACAATTCGGATGGTAGCATCCACTTTCCGCAATTACAATTCGCCGGGCAGTGCCAAATGTTTAAAGCATTCAACTTATTAAAAAAAGTGTTCTGAATTTGAGTCCGCAGCTCACGCCACTTGTGGGAATCAGTTTTTGAGTAGACAATACGCGCCACCAGGAGAGTCGCGATTGGCTGACCGAAAATACCGCCAGCACGGATACCAGGACCGAAGCGAAAAGCCGCAGAGGGAATCTTCGGCCAAGCCCGCTCCCAAAGACACCTTCGGGCCGCGGGCACTCCAGATGGCGGGATCGCATGAAGTGTCACGTTGCGCGCAATGTGGAGTGCTGTTGGGTAACACGGGAGCAGCGCAATGCCCGAAGTGCGGGTTCGAGTTGCATTCCTGCCGCCAATGTTCGTATTTCGAGCCTTCAAGACGGTTCGAATGTATGCAGGCCATCCCAATTCGAATTGCACGAAAAGATCAGCGCAACGACTGCAATCTCTATTCCATCAGCGTGCGAGTGGAAAAGGAAACTTCAACTCCAGCCACGCAACGCCCGAATGATGCGCGCCAGGCTTTCGAAGCGTTATTCAAGAAGTGAACACGCGCTACGGTTTGCTCGTCGGTCGTAAGAGTATCTCGCTGATAAACGACTGTGGAGCCTGCGTCACTAAAGTCTCTACTGCGTGGGCGATATCTTCGGGCTGTAAGAGTCTTGCGGGATCCTTGCCCTGGTGAGGCGAGAATCCAGTATTGACAGATCCGGGCGCTAACACCGATACGCGGATGTTGTGTGCGCGCAACTCTTCGGCAACGGAGTAGCTCAAACCGTTCAGTCCCCACTTCGAGGCAGCATAGGCGGCCGCGTTCGGCAGCGGATTTTTCCCCGCCAGCGAAGAGATGTTGATGATGTGGCCTCCGCTTGCGCTAATCATCAGGGGCGCAAAACTCCGAATGCAATAGAACACGCCGCGCAGGTTCGTATTCAGGATCTTTTCCCATGTGTCCGTCGGCATCTCATGCAGTGGTCCAGCAGCGCCGCCTACTCCAGCATTATTCACGAGAATATTGACGGACTTTAGGGTTTGACGGGCATGGGCGGCCATGGCCTCAACTGAGCGCAAATCGGTAACATCGCACTGGACGGCCGCAGCTTTACCGCCTGTTTGCCGAATGGCAGCTGCGGTTGAATCAATCTCCGCCAGGGTGCGTCCGCACAAGAGAACGGAGGCTCCAAGGCTAGCTAGCTTTTGGGCTATCGCCGAGCCGATGCCGCGGCCCGCTCCGGTAATTACCGCAGTTTGGTTATTCAAGGCGCCAACCTGTGACATAGAAAGCCTCCTCTGGGGGACAATTGCTTTCCAGCAAACCATCTGGAATGCCCGCTTCAGCATCTTACGAACGTGGCGAGACAAATGCGAACGAGGTAGCATTTCATTAATTGCCAGCTTGCCATCCATGAAGTTGATACTTATAATCCGGCTCACCGGATAACTGCCGGACCACGTGGGAATACGTGCAGGCAGGTTTTCGGCCCGTCACATGAGCAGTAAGCTCAGGGTAAATCCGGGTTGTTGTGACAACCTGGGAAGATGTCGCGATTTCGTTTCCCTAAAAATCCAAGGAGCCATCCGAATGAAGACCAGTCTAGTGGCGTTCGTGCTTGCCGTTGCGGGAATTGCGTCGAGCCAGACTACAACGCCGCCAACCCAAACCCAGCCAACATCGTCCCAACCAGCGGCAGCTCAACAGACGCAACCCACCGCCTCCGCGGCAGGACAGCAACCGCAAAAGAAAGAAATCAAAGATCCCGCGGAATACAACGCTTACGTGGGCGCCGTCCAGCAGAAAGATCCGGCGGCGAAAATCAGTGGGCTGGAAGCTTTCACCACCCAATATCCCAATAGCGTGATGAAGGAAGATGCGCTGGAATTGTTGATGGGCTCCTATCAACAGACGGGCAACACTGCCAAGATGACGGACGCCGCCAATCGTCTGTTGCAGGCCAACCCAAACAATGTGCGCGCCCTTGCATTGCTGGCCTACAGCAATCGCACTTCGCAAAATTGGGCGGACGCGCGCAAGTATGCCGAGCAAGGTTTGCAGGCGCTGCCCCAGATGACAAAGCCAGACGGCGTCGCAGACGCCGACTTTACCAAGCAGAAGACACAGCTGCAGCAATTGCTGAATAGTGTTGCAGGTTTTTCGGCTCTACAGTTGAAGGACAATGCGGCGGCAGAAAAATATCTGCGCGCTTCGGTGGAAGCGAATCCCAATAACTTGGAGGATGTCTATCCTCTGGCGCTCGCTTATCTGACCGCAACGCCTCCCGACAGCGTGAACGGAATGTTCTTTATCGCGCGCGCTGCTGCATTAGCTGCAGGATCGCCAAACCAGGCCCAGATCACTTCATACGGAAAGAGCGTCTACACCAAGTATCACGGCTCAGACCAAGGATGGACTGACGTCTTGGCGAAGGCCCAAAGCACTCCCATGCCGCCTCCGGATTTCACCATCACCCAG
>JBEEGK010000185.1:0-6962 GCA_041166845.1 Acidobacteriaceae bacterium | reverse complement strand
GGCTTTTCCGCACCGCGAATGCGTCCTTCGACTACGTAATAAGGCTTGATGGAGTTATCCATGCTGATTTTCAGATGGACACGGGCTTGTTCACCGCCGAGGTGATATTCGATCGGCAACCCGCCTTGCCAATCTTTCGGCGCAACCGGCCCTCCAAGATTTTCCAGCAGGGGCTTTGCATCGTGCCAGGAAAGCGGAAGGGCCATTATTTTTGGGAGTGATTTCGCTTCGCTGACCGGAATGCGTTTAGCACCCGGTACCGAGGCCCACCCCGGTGTCAACGGATCACCGGGAACGATGAAGTCGTAAGTGATCGCGCCCCGCTGTATGTGAGTCTCGGGACCCCATGGCCCATCAGGAAAAACTTTTCCTTTCTGATATCCATCCTCTGCAGGGTCGCTGTAGACAATCATGGCGGCCGCGCCTTCGCGCTCCGCCGTGAGCGCTTTGAAACCGCGATAGCTGTAGGGATTCGAATAGCGCACCAGAACAATTTTTCCTTTTACGTCGATGCCGTTCTTTCTGAGCAGCTCGTAATCTTCTGGATTTCCGCTGTGCGCATATACCAACGGCGCCGTGACTTCTCCAGAGATTGACATCCCAAGCCATGCTGAACTCACGCGCGGATTTTTTGTGTCCGGGTCAACGGCATAAGGTTGCTCGCGCAAGGCCGCGCGATAACGAACCGGGCTCACCATCTCCAGGAAAGTACTTTTTGGCTCCGTGCTGTAGACGTCATAACGTCGAATCACGACGTCCTCTAAGCCTTGTTTTCGCCATTCGGCAGCGACGTAGCGTGCGAGATCGTTGTTGCGCTTCGATCCTGCGATGTGCGGCTCGAGTGTGAAGATGCGGTGCTGACGGCGCTCTTCTTTGGCATCAGGAATTTCTTTAAATTTCTGCTCAATCTCAGCTTCCCGCGCCGCAGACTTGGTCCCGAATCCCTGGATCGGAGCTTGCGACCACGCTTTGGTTTGAAATGGTGAAAAAGAACTAACGAGGATGAAGGCGAAAACAAAAGTTCTTCGGTTCATGGGATGGCCAAGTCCTTGCCAATGCATTTCGCTACGCGTGCAATGAACAGCGAGCAATGGGCGCCGAATTATAACAGCAGGGAATTCTTCTCAATGCCAGACCTGTGGCGGAGTTTCAATGCTGCCGACACTAGGAACCATCCCCGTCACTTACGACTTTGAGCGCACTCCATCTATCTTCATTGTTTCGCTTCAACGTTCGGAGGAAAGAGTTTCATGGCAGACCGGCTTAATGGGCAGCACATTCATTTTGTGAAATTGCAGACATCGGTTTTTTGTGTGGAGTGCGAGGTCATCAGCGAAAACAACACCCCGTTCTGTTTTGCTTGTGGCAGTCAGGCCGTGCTCAGTCTCTCGCGGCTTCTGGGCGGGTCACTTCGTGGACAACAGACCGCGCAACTTATTCATGACCGCGAACTAGATCGCCTTGTTGGAGAGTTGTTGAGTACCGTCCCCAACTCCCTTGTCGAAAACCCGATGCCGAGCTACTTTTCTCCGTCAGTTCGCTGCCGCGAACGGCTTACTCGGGCTGCGGAAGCGGAACTGAATGATTCAAAACTCAACATTCATCCTGCGGAAATAGATCTCGAGCCCACCATCAGCATCATTGCGGAACGAGCACAGACCTTGACCCGGGCCAGTGGCGCCGCGCTCGCGCTTCGCCACGGCAATGAAATTATTTGTCGCGCACGGACCGGCCGGACGGCCCCCGACCTGGGCGTTCGCCTGCAAAGCGATTCGGGCATCTCCGCAGACTGTGTTCGAACCGGCGAGATCATGCTCTGCAACGATGCGGAAAATCATCCATTGGTGGATGTGGAAAGCTGTCGCCGCCTCGGAGCCCGTTCTATCCTGGTGGTCCCTCTCCGTCACATCCAGAGAACTTGGGGAGTATTCGAGGTCCTTTCCCGGACTCCGAACGCGTTTCACCACAATGACGTCGCCACTATGAAGCGGATGGCAGATGTGATGGTTGCAGCCATCTCGCGGCTGTCGGATCTGCAGGCCAACGATCCTCTGGAAGCGACGGAAGCCTATAGAAACACCGCCTAACCTGCCGAAAGCGTCTTTATCAGCGCAAAAATTAGGGATTGCAGCTGCGGGTCCATGGGGTAACATGGGGGGACTGCTGTATGGAGCCTCACGGGACCAAATTGGCTCAAGCGCCGTTTTCTACCCGAGTATTCCCCCGCGAACGCCGGAGTTCCCGGCAAAGAGTCCACCTGCCCGCATACGCCAATCTGGACGGAAGCTCCAACGGAACCGTTGTCGAGCTTAGCGAGATTCTGGACATCAGCGAACACGGCATAGCTATACAGGCATCGCAGCCCCTGACAGTAAATTCCACCATCAGCGTCGGTCTTGATCTGCCTCAAACGAAAAGCTATATCCAGACATCCGGGCGGGTTGTGTGGTCCGATCGCTTCGGGAAGGCGGGACTCTGCTTTCCAGAAATGTCCAGAGTTTCCGCCCACCGTCTCAAGGAATGGCTGCTTGCGAACGCATTGGCAGCGAACGGCGGCGAGAAACGGACGGTCCCGGCGTCGTGGAATTACGGCAACGACGAAGAAGACGATTTGATATGCGAAGTGCGTCTTTCGGAAGCGATAGCAAAAAGGCGAGAAGCTATCGCGTCCTCCGCAAGCAATAAAAAAATTACGAGTCCCATCCCAGATGCCGAGGCAGAACGCGGCGCCAGCGGCAACGAAAATGGAAACAGCAAGCGTAAGGGAGAGGCCGCGATCGCCGAGCCTCCCCGCAAGGCAAAGCCGCCATCCGCACCAGATTATGGTGTGATGCTGGCTGCTCTCAGGGATGTGAAGCTACAGGCACAGTCGTCGGTGATGACGCTGGAGAGGGTGCTGCAACTGGCCGCTGAGCGGGCCCAAACGCTCACGCTTGCCAGCGGCGCAGCCATAGCGCTCAAGCCTTCGGACGGCCAGTCGTCCGTGGACGATGTGCTGATTTGCTATGCGAGTTCGGGCAGAGACGCTCCGGATCTAGGCGCTCGCCTGCGAGCAGGTTCGGGTTTTTCCGGTGAATGCGTCAGTACAGGAACGCTCCTTCGTTGTGATGATTCAGAAACCGACGAGAGAGTGGATCGCGAGAGCTGCCGGAGGCTGGGAATTAGATCAATGGTTGCAGTGCCGATAAAAAATCACGAGGGCGTGATCGGCATTCTGGAAGTATTTTCACCCCGGCAAAGTGCCTTCAGCGACTCCGAAAACCTGGCCTTGCAAAGTCTGGCAGAGCTGATTGCCAGCGCGGTGGATCGTGACGCAAACCAAGTTGATGACAGCGTGTCCGAGGCGGCGGCGCTTCCTTTCAACTCTTACCCTGCTTACGCTGGCCTCAACAATGCCGCTGCCCTCGCTCCATATGATCCTCGTGTCTGGTTCGCAGGACTCGACCGCAAATCTCGAAACGTTCTTTTCGGATCTGTGGCCGCTTTGCTGGGAATCGTTCTGCTTGGATTCATCCTGAATGCGGTAAGAAGCGCCCCGCAGTCTGTGGTTCAGCCTCCTCCAGGGCAGGAGCCAAACTCTCAAAGTGTTTCGGCTCCGGTTGCACCACGCACGGCAAGCACTTTGGAGGGTCTCCGCGAGCTTGCGAACCAGGGAGACGCCACCGCACAATTCGCTTTGGGAGCGCGCTACGCTACCGGAGAGGACGTCAAGCAGGATTACTCCGAAGCGCTGAACTGGTTCTCGAAAGCCGCGGAGCAGGGTCATGTAACCTCACAAGCTACCTTGGGCGCCTACTACTGGGCTGGGCGAGGCGTTCCGCAGGACCTGCATAAAGCTTATTTCTGGGCACTGCTGGCGGAAGCTGGCGGCGATCAGGGAAGCAGATATCGTCTCCCAGTGCTTGCATCCAGACTCAGCAAGAGCGAGATTGCCGAGGCGCAGCGGCAGGCAGACGCCTGGATGAAGAAGCCGCACGATGGTTCCATGTCGGCCAAAAGCGTTTCTTCTAAAAATGACTTAAGCGCAAGGCCCCAAAAGAAACCAGCTGGCAAATCCACGACAGAGACGGATGTTCAAGTTCCGGCGGCAGAGGGCAGACAATCTGAAGATGATGCATTCACAGCCCCATCTCTATCGGATTTGGGAGTTGAATCGAATCCCGATAAGCTTGCCGGAATATTCAGCCCGATTCCCGCTACCTTGCCAGCTTCTCCCGGCACCGAAGCAGTCAGAATTTCGCAGGGAAGCGCGCAAGCTTTATTAATAAAGAAAGTGCAACCGGCTTATCCGAAGCAGGCTTTACAGGCACGACATCAGGGCTCAGTACAGTTGCAGGCAACTGTCACCAAAGAGGGCAAGGTCGGCAATGTGGAAACTTTGGGAGGCGATCCTCTTCTGGCACGCGCCGCGGTGGACGCCGTCAAGCAATGGGAATACAAGCCCTATTATTTAAACGGTCAGCCGATGGAAGTGCAGACCCAAATCACGGTGAATTTCAAACTTCCGTAAGAGTGCTCATCGAATTTCCCGCATTCTGCACTACAGCCAGGAGCAGTTGCTGTGTCTACTCTTCGCGAGCTCATCCACGAAAACGTAACAGAAGGCGCCACTGAGCTATATGAAAAGCTCGATCGCAATCGCGTGCGCTGCTTCGCCTGCGGACATCGTTGTCCGATTTCTGACGGCCAGTCCGGCGTATGCAAAGTGCGATTCAATCGCGGCGGCACTCTTTATGCTCCCTGGGGATATGTTGGCGCTGTGCAATGCGATCCCGTGGAGAAAAAGCCCTTCTTCCACGCTTACCCTGGGACGCTGGCTTACAGTTTCGGAATGTTAGGTTGCGATCTGCACTGCGGATATTGTCAGAACTGGGTGACTTCGCAGGCGCTGCGTGATCCTGATGCGATCTCAAATCCGCTGCATGCAACTCCCGAGCTGCTGGTGCGAGATGCAGTTTCACAGGGAGCCAAAATCCTTGTAAGCACCTACAACGAACCTTTGATTACAAGCGAGTGGGCGGTGGCGGTGTTCAAAGAGGCCAAGGCTGCGGGATTGGTGACAGGCTTTGTTTCAAATGGCAATGCCACACCTCAAGTGTTGGATTATCTGAGCCCCTGGATTGATCTCTACAAAGTTGATCTCAAAAGCTTTTCAGACCGTCACTATCATGAACTGGGCGGACGCATCCGGCCCATTCTCGATACGATTCGTGAGTTGCACGCAAGAGGGATCTGGATGGAAATTGTCACGCTACTGATCCCAGGTTTCAATGATTCCGAGGATGAGCTTCACAGCCTGACAGGATTTCTGGCTGGTATCTCTCCGGACCTCCCATGGCATGTGACCGCCTTTCACAAAGACTACAAAATGCCCGATCCGGAAAACACAACTCCAGAAGATCTCTTTCGCGCGGCTGAGATCGGCAAAAATGCCGGACTGCGCTATGTTTATGCTGGAAATTTGCCGGGCAGAGTGGGTCCGCACGAAAACACCTTTTGCGCCGAGTGTGGAGAATTACTGATCGAGCGCTACGGATATCTAATTCAAAACTATTTTGTTACCCGCGAGGGATGCTGCCCATCTTGCGACGCCGCGATTCCCGGGCGATGGGAAGAGCAGTTCGAGAGGCAGATAACGGACACTCCGTTCTCGCCCCGTCGTTCGTTCTCCCGGCCTTCTTTGTCCTCACGGTCGGCGTCTTCTTTGGTTAAAATCTTCACTTCGTGACAATTAACAGACAGTGTCAGTTTTCGATCGCAGCGTTGTCGCTGTTCTTCTGTTTTTTGGCGGCCTGCTCGTCACAAAAGACTCTCACCCGCGACATCGCAGCGGACCTCATCACGAAATCGGACGCATTTAAAGCGGTTCCGGAATTTTGGCTTCGCACGGGAACCATCTCGAACCGCGACTATACCTCGCCGGAGTATATGGTCCTGCAACACCATGGATGGATTACCGGTGCCAACGTTCCATGTCCGCCGGATGTAAGTCCCTCTCCTTGCTGGGACGTTGCGTTGACGCCTAGTGGAGTAGACACTTTTCGCAATTTCATTTCCAAGAATGCCGCAACCTCGAGCTATTTCAATGTCCCGACTGCGAAACGGGAGTTGATCACAGTGACAGGCATCAGCCAGGAAGGGTATGCGGCCGACGTGGATTTTCAATGGAGATGGGCGCCGCTGAATGAGCTTGGATCCGCGCTTTATCCACCCAGCGTTCGCTACCAGGCGACTACAGGGCTCAGGCGATACGATGACGGGTGGCACCTGCTGGTGGCCAGCGCAAGGCTACAACAGCGGTTAGAGGATGCTTTGACGAACCCCGAGATCGCACATTAAAACTATTAAGGGATAGAAAAGCCTAACGGGACGCCGGCTTGGGTGAACTACTTGCCATCTGTACATGCCGCGCGCTCTCGGTGTATTTCGCGATTCCCTTATACAGGGCTTCGGCGATTTGCTGGCGATAACGCGAACTCTGCAAATTGTTCTCGTCCATAGGACTACTCACGAATGACACTTCTGCCAGCACTGCGGGCATCGAGGTCCCTGTGAGCACCACGTAGGCAGCTTCTTTCACTCCGCGGTTGCGAATATCAGGATTGGTTGAGGCCAAAGCCCCATACAAAGAGTGCTGGATGCTGGCAGCGAATCTGTGCGACTGCTCGACTTTTGCGCGGATATCAACGTGCGTCCAATCTATGTTCTGCAGCTTAATCTCCGCACTGTCTGCGTCGGCAGTGCGCGCCCGCACCGACGAATAAGTATTGGTGTAATAAGTTTCAACGCCACGAGCGGACGCTGAGTCGCTGTAATTTGCATGCACTGAAACGAACAAGTCGGCCCGCGAAACGTTGGCGATTTCGGCACGCTTCTCGAGTGCAATATAACTGTCGTCCTGACGCGTATAGATGATTTCCGCCGAAAGCCGCCTCTGCACCAGAGCTCCGAGGCGTTCCACG
>JBEEGK010000184.1:0-4349 GCA_041166845.1 Acidobacteriaceae bacterium | reverse complement strand
GCCCGCGGGATCAATAATAAAAGTATGCCGGGCGGCAATTTTGACCAATCCCAGATTGATCAACGATCCATACTCGCTGGAAACCTTCTTATCACTGTCGGCTAATAGCTTAAAATTCAAGCCTTCTTTCGCGCAAAACTTCTTGTGGGACTCGGCGTTATCCGTGCTAACTCCAAGCACGATAGCGTTTCGCTGGACATATTCCTGTTGGTCACGCTGGAAGTTATGCGCTTCGACAGTACAGCCACTGGTAAAGTCCTTTGGATAAAAGTAGAGGACTACCCATTTCCCCCGAAAGTCTTTCAGACTAACGTTAGCACTCTCCTGCGACTGGAGAGCAAAGTCCGGCGCCATGCTACCAACCGCCGGTATTGAGGCGGCCGACAACGACCTGGCGACGATCATCCCGATCGCCAACACCGGCAGTGCAATCAGGACACGCGTCCACATGATTCGGCTCCGAATTAACGGTCCACGTTGAGCTGCTGCGCAGCCGGTTCTGTCCTCGGTCCCTCATGGCAGTTCGGCTCGGGGCACGCATATCTCACCAGATTGCGTTGCCGGTCTACGCTGGAAATGAACATTGGACGTCCATGCTTCTCGCATTTCGGCTGATTCGCCAAAACCACCGGCTCGGTATCTTTTACCGGAGTTACATACCCGAGAGCCTCATGGAAGCAGCGGTGACAGAAGCGATCAGTACACCGGAAAAACTCAATCGAATAGTTGACGCTGAAGGGCGCCAGAGAGAACTCCATCGTGCGATAGTGCTTGTCGCACAGCGGCAGGATGTCGGTCCTCATCGGCTGAGTTTAACATTCGCCGTTTGGCAGTTTGAGGACTTCGAAAGTTCTACCTTTGACACCTACGACTAATGCTGCGCGTGCAAAGGTGCGACCGTCTTCGCCGGCAATGCCTGGTCGCGCGTCCTGGCGAAATACCACAACGACAGCACGATAATAAGCAGCCCCAGGAGAATGACCCTCGGATGCCCACTTCTGCCCGCGATCAAGCTCCCTCTGCTTTCTTCGCCGCACTTTTGCTCTCGTCGGTAAGGTGATTATTTACAACCTTCCCCACTTCGAACATCGTGATCTTGTCTTTCCCGAAGAGCGGTTTTAACTGTTCATCCGCGAGGATCTCCCGCTTGTTGGCCGGATTTTGCAGATTGTGTTTCTTGAAGTAGACCCACAAGCCTTTCACCGTGTCCGCACGGCTAATGGATTCGGAGCTGCCCAGAATTGCTGATAACTGCGCCGATGGTTTCAATTTCTTGCTTAATGCGGCATTTGCCATTATTTGTTTCCTCGCGTTCTAAGATGCCTATAAGACTACAGGAGTTTGAAGCGTATGAACGGCTGCGACTGCCTCGAGTTGACGATCAACGGTTGCGCGCCATAATCTTGCAGATGTACCGCAAGCTTAGGAGTTCGAATGGAAGACGAGAAAGTCGCTTTGTGGTGTACCAACTGCAATAAAGCCTTTACTGCTTTTTTGACCGAAATGGCTGAACATAACGGAAGAGTGACCTGCCCTGATTGCCATCAGACACGGACTTACAGCCAGTCCGACATTATAAAGACTACAAGTGGGGATGTCGTAGCCTAGCGCAAAAAATCGTAAGACCTTTACTGTCTCCAACCTGACGGCATCCCCATCGAATTCCCTTTTGAGCACAGGCACGGTAGATGTTGCCCCGTGCCTCCACTCGGTCCCGCAAAACTGGTAAAGTAAATTTGTCGCAATCGAATTACAGCTTTCTGTAGGAGCGAAGGATGCACATCGCCGTAGTGGGTTCAGGATATGTGGGTTTGGTGGCAGGAGCTTGCTTTGCCGACCTGGGCCATGATGTCATCCTGGTGGATAACGATCAGCAGAAGGTGGAGGCGCTCCGCAACGGGCAGGTTCCCATCCATGAGAATTTTCTGCCGGAGTTACTCCAGCGAAATCGCGGCAAGAGGTTAACTTTCTCCGACGATCTGCAGGCCGCTGTTCGAACGAGTAAAGCAGTCTTTATTGCAGTCGGCACGCCTCCCACTGAGCTCGGGGAAGCTGACCTTTCTTATGTAGAATCGGTAGCCCGCAGCATCTCCGGCGCAATTAACAGCTACAAGATCGTGGTGGAAAAGAGCACCGTTCCGGTCTACACCAGCGACTGGGTGCGAAAGATCATCCTGCGAAATGCCGCCGCGCCCGACTCATTCGATGTGGCTTCCAACCCTGAGTTCCTGCGCGAAGGCAGTGCGGTCACTGATTTTCTTTACCCGGAACGCATCGTCATCGGAGCTGACAACGAGCGCTGCGCCGCCGTGCTTCGCGAAATCTATGCTCCTCTTGTGGACGGGAGCTACTATCAAAGTCCGAACGCCGTTCCTCGTCCAGATCGCGCCCAAATTCCTCCGCCGCTCATTGTCACAAGTGCCAAGAGTGCTGAATTGATTAAGCATGCTTCCAACGCTTTCCTCGCCATGAAGATTTCGTTTATCAATGCCGTGGCGTCGATCTGTGAAGCGGTGGGAGCCAATGTGCAGCAGGTCTGCCTCGGAATCGGAACCGACAGCCGTATCGGCCCTCGCTTTCTAAATCCCGGCATCGGATACGGCGGCTCTTGTTTTCCGAAAGACCTGATGGCATTTCGCGCAGTGGCAAGAGAGTGCGGATACGAATTCCGCCTGCTGGATGAAGTGATGCGCATTAACGAAGAGCAACGCCAGCGCTTTGTCCGCAAAGTTCGTAGCGCATTATGGACTTTACGCGGCAAGCGGCTCGGCGTCCTGGGGCTGGCCTTTAAAGGTGGCACCGACGACATTCGCGAGTCTCCCGCCATTCTTTTGCTGCAATCGTTGTTACAGGAGGGAAGCCAGATTTGTGCATACGATCCAGCCGCGATGACTCGCGCCCGGGAAGTGCTGGATCATAAAGTCGAGTTTGCAGAAAACGCCTACGAAGCTGCGCGCGGCGCCGATGCCCTGCTAATTCTCACCGAGTGGGAAGAATTCGCTGCCCTCGACCTGCCACGCCTCTACAACCAACTCAAGTATCCCATCGTCATTGACGGACGCAATCTTTACGAGCCTGAAGTCATGGCAGCACACGGCTTCACGTACTACAGCGTTGGACGTCCCGCCGCGGCCCCCGATCCGGTGCCGGCAGTGGCAGAGACGTTGGCTAGAAAACTTCAGAAGTCATGACTCGGCGACGTGCTCTGGTCACTGGAGGCGCCGGATTTCTCGGCTCTCATTTCTGTGACGCATTGCTCGCTGAAGACTATTCGGTTGTCGCCGTTGATAACCTGCTCACCGGCCGGCTGGCCAACTTTGAGCATCTGCGCAACGAGCCGCGGTTCGAGTTTCAACAATTAGACATCAATCATCCCTTCGACTGCGGGAAAATAGACTTTGTTTTTCACTTTGCCTGCCCTGCGAGCCCGGTGGACTACACCATCCACGGCATCGAGACTTTAAAAGTCGGCTCGCTCGGAACCTTTCACGCGCTGGATGTTGCCCGGAAATATGGGGCTAAGTATCTGGTCTCTTCGACTTCTGAGTGCTACGGCGATCCTCTGGAACACCCGCAACGCGAGACTTATTGGGGAAACGTGAATCCGATTGGACCACGCTCAGTGTACGACGAAGCAAAGCGCTTTACCGAAGCCGTGACCATGGCTTATCACCGTTATCACAAGGTGGATACTCGCATCGTTCGCATCTTTAATACTTACGGACCCCGTATGCAGTTGAACGATGGCAGAGTCGTCCCCAACTTTATGAAACAGGCGATGCGCGGGGAATCTTTAACCGTGTACGGGGATGGGAGTCAGACGCGCAGTTTTTGTTACGTGAGTGATGAAATTGACGGGTTTCTGCGGCTGGCAAAATCGGACGAACACCTCCCGGTGAACATTGGAAACCCGACCGAGTTCACCATTCTGGAATGTGCGAAGCGTGTGCTCGCTGTGACGGGCTCGAAGAGCCAAATTCGCCACGAAGCCTTGCCTCCGGATGATCCTAAGCAGCGACGCCCTGACATCACCAAAGCAAGACAACTCCTTGGATGGGAGCCCAAAATTGATTTAGAAACTGGATTGAAAATGTCTTTGGATTATTTCCGTAAGGCTGTGCTGGAAGATTCTGCGGTGCAGGTTCAGAAAACTTCCTAGACCGACATCTCGGCCTGAAAAACCTGGGTCGCGAGCAGTTGATGTATCTGCTCTTTTTTTAACTCGCTTCCCGCATCGAATACCACTGCCATTCCCATTCCAGGCTGAATTGATTTCACAACGCCGGCTATCTTTACTTCCAGATTGCGAGTATGGACCAGAATCTGCACTTCTGTATCGCATGGAAAAG
>JBEEGK010000183.1:0-3107 GCA_041166845.1 Acidobacteriaceae bacterium | reverse complement strand
GGACGTTCACAGAGTGCTCAACTTGGAGAAAGGTTCGAAAGTTTCCATTGACGAAACTCTGGAGCCCGAATAGCGATCCCGTTCCTCCATTGCCTTCCACTAAGCGCTTTCCGGATTGACCTCGACTGATTTCCGGTAGGCCGCTGTATCCGTTCTCCCCGAAATCGTCTTCGCAGCCACCTGAGCACCTCACATCTGGCGATGTTAGACTCTGTTTTTTGCCAGGGAGTAATCCGCATGGACGCTCGACAAGTGGGAGTAATCGGTGCAGGCACCATGGGCAATGGCATTGCCCATGTCTTCGCTCGCAGCGGATACCAGGTTGTGCTGTGTGATGTGAAGCAGGAATTCCTGGATCGAGGGCTGAACACGATCAGCAAGAACCTCGAGCGCGAGGTCGCCAAAAGTAAGATCTCGGCCGATAACAAAGCTTCGGCGATGAAGCGAATCGTGCCCGTGCTGGAGCGCGATAAACTAGCCGAATGTGATCTGGTGATAGAGGCCGCAACCGAAAAATTCGAGATAAAATCCGAAATCTTTCGTGACCTCGACAGGGTTTGTGGCCCGCAAGTGATCCTGGCGTCGAACACATCTTCCATTTCGATCACGAGATTAGGCGCCCTGACCAAGCGTCCTGACAAAGTGATTGGAATGCATTTCTTCAATCCTGTGCCGGTCATGAAACTGGTGGAAGTAATCAGAGGACTGGCTACCAGCAACGAAACCTTCGCCGCCGTAAAAGAATTGTCGCTCAAGCTGGAAAAGACTCCGGTAGAAGTAAACGATGCTCCCGGATTCGTATCCAACCGGGTATTGATGCCGTTGCTGAATGAAGCCATGTACGCTGTCATGGAGGGCGTGGCCACTCCCGAGGCGGTGGATGAAGTATTCAAGTTGGGGATGGCGCATCCCATGGGCCCACTCACGCTGGCCGACTTTATTGGCCTCGATGTATGCCTCGACATCATGCGGGTTTTGCAGGAAGGCTTGGGGGATCCCAAATACCGGCCGTGCCCTCTTCTGATCAAAATGGTGGATGCTGGATGGCTGGGGAGAAAAAGCGGGCGCGGGTTCTACAAGTATTAGGGGTTTATAACCAACGGAAACCATGTCAGACCAGCCGCCCCCGCGCGATCTCCCAATCTACTTGGCCGGGGCATTTCTTGGGACCTGCGCCGGCATGCTGGATATGAAGGTCGGCGATCTGCTTCTTACTGCCGTCTTTGTGTTGTTCTCCACCATGGTGCTTGGATTCATGCGTCCCGCACGGCCCTGGCGCTGGATTGTGGTGGTGGCCGCGTTTGTTCCCATCGTACAGGTGCTGGCATTTCTGATCTTGAGAGCTAAGCCTTATCGCGCGCAGATCTACGAATCTGTTCTTGGATTTTTGACTGGTATCGCCGGGGCTTACGGAGGATCGTTCGGCCGCCGAGGCCTTGCCGAGCTTTTCCGCAAACCGTAAAAACCACATTGGTGGGAATGAGCCTTGGCTTCTGCGAGTGGCAAGCGAGAAAGTTACTCCCGTTTCCACAGTCGTTGCTAGTATGCTGCAGTTATGGGTGTCTCGGTTTCAGTGCTCGCGAGTGGCAGCCGCGGCAACTGTGCGATTGTTGAAAGCTCAACCACTCGTGTGCTGGTGGACGCCGGAATTTCCTGCCGTGAGACCTTCAGGCGCATGAAGGCTGTGAGTGACGATCCCCACTCGCTTTCCGCAATTCTCATAACCCATGAGCACTCAGACCACACTTACGGGTTGATGGTACTGGCTAAAAAGTTGAACGTTCCGGTACTCATGACCGGGGCCACGCACAACGCCTGGTCGCGGACGGTGCGCGATGCCTGCGGCGAAATGCCTGCCGTGAAGCTTGAACTGTTTTCTGCAGGACGATGCTTCCAGATTGGCGACATTGCAGTCACTCCATTCACCATCCCGCACGATGCCGCCGATCCGGTCGGCTTTACGTTTCGCTCCGAGGGAGTAAAGGTTGCCATCGCCACGGACCTGGGATATGTCCCCCCCAGCGTGTGCGATCACTTGCGAGGCTGCGACGTTCTAGTCATTGAATCAAATCACGATCTCGAGATGTTGCGTGTTGGGCCGTATCCGTGGTCGGTCAAGCAGCGGGTGATGAGCCGGGTAGGGCACCTTTCCAACGACGCCCTCGCGCAATTCTTCTGCACCGATTATGATGGCGGCGCATCCTATGTAGTACTGGCCCATCTCTCTGAGCAGAACAATCATCCGGAAGTCGCACGGGGAGCGGCCGAAAGGGCCCTGGGACCTCGCCAAAATTTACTGCGTAATCGCGTGCTGCTGGCGCCGCAGTCTGGATTAGGCGAATCCCTTCGACTGTAGCCATTGTCACCACTATGAGTGAGTGCATTGATCCGATTGTCGGGAAAATTCTGGCAGGCTGGCGCTATGACATTTCCGGCTTGGCGCCCGAAATGCGGGGCGACTACGAAGAGCACTTTACCGGATGCGAGCATTGCCGCTCGCGGCAGCGGGTGCACCGCATCATTGACGTGGCATTAATTACCCTGGCTTCAATTTCGGGAGCCGTGTTTCTGCTAGCCTTCGGCGTAATCCGCCACTTTGGACCCATCCATGCCCTGTTGTTGGAATTGACCGCCCTCGTTGGATTTGCACTCTCGGCACTGATCTGGCTGATCGTGGCGGTTGCCACGCCTGCGCCTCTGGCAGTGGTGGATGCCGCCAGATTCGGCGCCCGTCACGTTCATGACCGCTTGCCCCAGGAAATCCGCGAACGCCTTCCGGAAGAGTTGCGGCTGAAAATCACCGGGTCGTAATCACTTCCTTTTTTCTTATCACTTGATGTAGCAGGAAGCTAGGCCGCGCTTCTCCAGATATTGCTGGTGATAATCCTCCGCTGGATAAAACGTGACTGCCGGAACAATCTGTGTCACCACCGGCTTGCTGAAGCGATGAACTTTTTCGAGCATTGCTTTCGAATCCTTCGCGGCTGCTTCCTGCTCGGGCGAATGGAAGAAAATTGCCGAGCGGTATTGTGTTCCGGTGTCCGGTCCCTGACGATTCAGTTGCGTCGGATCATGATTGTCCCAGAAAATTTCTAAAAGCTTGTCGT
>JBEEGK010000182.1:0-3252 GCA_041166845.1 Acidobacteriaceae bacterium | reverse complement strand
GGCGCTACGGGCCAACGGGTTTTGACTGTCAAGTTCTGGGTGTCGATGACGGCTATGTCGTTCTTTTCTTCATTGTTGTCGTAAATCATGCCCTTGCCATCGGCGACGGACTGTTCTACCGCACCGCCCAGGTCGATGACCTTCACCACAGTTTCCTTAACGGGATCGATCACTGTGGAATTCTTGCTGTCGCCATTAAAGGTAAAGATAAGCTTCGACGCCGGATCATAGATCATTGAGTCGGTGTCCGGAGCGCTTTTGATTTGTCCTGTGATCTTCAGACTCTTTAGGTCGAAAACCACCACCTGGGCGGCATCGCCATCGGTGATAAACCCTTTCCCAAGATCGGGAAGCACAACAATCCCATGGCAGCGCTTCAATCCGGAAATGGTGCCCACCACGGAGAAGTTATCGGCGTCGATCACTTTAACCTCGGCACCATGCGAGAGATAGACGCGCCGAGCGGCGGAATCTACGGTGACGTAGTCAAAATATTCGCCGCCACCCGGTGCCCCTCCTAAAGGGATTTTCTTAAGCAGGTGATAACCGGATGCCGGCGGCGCTGCCAGAGCTATCGTCCCAAGCAATACGAAGGAAACAAGCGTCATAGACAGCAATATTTTTTTCATTCTAGATCCTCGATTAGTGATCGTATTTAATTCCCGGAATTGATCCTGCGCACCGCAACTCTCAAATTCGTTAGTGTCGTTCATGTTGCACTTTACTAGCATCTCAACACGCAAGCGACCGCCGACTTGTACTGCACCGGCGTCAAGAACGGCTTGGCTAGAAAATGACCTTCAAGCCAAGTTGGATTTGCCGGTTTGCTGTTGATGTTGAGTTAATTGCTCCCGCTCCGCTAACCGGCGATCCATCCTGATTGAAAAGGGTGCTGTTGGCGATGGGAGATTGGAAATTGGTATGGTTTATGACGTTAAAAAACTCGCCCCGGAACTGAATATTGATATTCCCCGAACTCGTTTCGATGTAATTATTCTTGAATACCGAGAAATCCACGTTGATCAGGCCTGGCCCGACCACGGTGTTCCGGCCATTATTGCCGAACAGGTTCATGCACGTTCCAGAGATGAACCCGCCTTTCCCATCCGACGCGGGTTGGCATATGTCGGCGAACGAAGTGGGCACAACCGGGTCACTGAAGCAGTTCAGCTTGACGTAGTTATTGACATTGCCAGGATTGACGGGGTTTCCGCCGCATCCGGGGCCCGAGACGCGCGACACGAAGGACTTTGGATCTGTGCTGTTTTGCCCGAGAGGATCCCCTCCAATCGTGAGCGTGAAGGGTGAGCCTGTACTGGCGACCACCACTCCTCCCAATTCCCAGCCTCCGAGAAGGTGCCGCGTAATTCCTCCGGCAAATGATGGCGTTGGAACCTGCCAAAGGTAGTTCAACACAAAGTTGTGGGCAATATTGTAGTCACACAAGCCGCGCCTGCCGCCCTTGTTGAAGAACATCAGGCTGGAAAGTGAATTCGCATACGGGTCGCCCAGCATGCCGCCGGAACCCATGTCAATACATTTGCTCCAAGTGTAACTGCCCTGGGCCTGAATTCCGTGGCTCATCCTTTTTGCCAACCCAGCCTGAAGGCCGTTATACGTCGCGTTGTTGTCCCACCAGGTTGCCCGAATCCGACCCACGTTAGGATTGAGCCGTGTTCCCCCGCCCGTACAGGGCGTAGTAGGAAAGCCCGCCACAGACTGATCACAGGGCCAGAGATAGCCAGCCGACGTCAAAGTTGGAAGAACCATATTGCTGTCGTCTGTGCTGAAAGGAGAGTGAATCGTGTGCGAGCCCACATAGGCAATTGCCGCAGTCACGTTGCTGGCAAGTTCGCGTTGGATATTCAGGTTCCAGTTCATGGTGTAATTGCGTTTTGGATTCTGTTGTATGAAGCGGTTCCCCACAGTGGTTACATTAGGAACGCTGACAAGCGCCACAGCTCCCGTCGGGAACGAGCCCGCAGGTAAGTTGGAGCCATCTTTTTCGAGCGAATATGGCAGAACTCCGGTGCTCGCGTGGGTGAACACCCACGGAAGAGGCAGTTCATCGTAGATTCCAAAGGCGGCGCGAACGGCAGTTTTGCCATTACCGAACGGGTCCCATGCCAAACCAATTCGCGGCTGGAAGTTGAGAAGCGATTGGTTTTTCGCCCAGAAGGTCTTAACCGGTGTCTCAGCGGGACTAGTGAGGCTGGTCAAAACAGCGAACGTGTTATTGGCCTCAGTCGGCACTGTGGTTGGCTCGTAGCGCAGGCCGAGATTCAACGTAAAGGTGGGGCGCAAACGCCAATCGTCTTGAATATAAGCTCCAAAAAGAGACTGGCGCACATTAATCGAGCGAGTGGTGCTTTGGTCATCGATGTTGACGCTTGTGGGCTGATTGAGCAGGAAACCTCGCAGCGAGGGGAAATTGAATTGTCCATTCGGTGGAACCCCTCCCGAGAACTCATCGTTCTGCATGTGTTCGAAGGCGAAACCAAATTTAAAAGAATGGTTGCCACGAGTCAGGAAGGCATCGTCATAGAACTGGTAGGAATTCCAGGTGAGAATGTCTGACGAGATGCTGCCCAAGGCCCCTAGCATGGTCACGAGACCAGGCACGTTGAGAGCAGGGGCAAAGCGCCCGGGGAGCGCGCCGAGACTCGGGTCCTTGGCCAGCGGATTGAGAGCGCTTAGGGGCGCGGTGACCAACGCCCGCACGCGGCTAAAACCTAGCCGCGCAGTGTTGACCAAACTCGGGCTGAAGATATGGGTTTCTTCGATGCCGAACATTTGCCTACGCGTAAAATTCTCGTTGAGCACATCCGCCAGTGAATCGGGCGTCGTAAGGGGCGCATTGTCAAAAAAGTAGCTCCCATCAAGACTGTCTTTATCTGAGAAGTGGTGGTCCACCCGCGCAGTCACGTAGTTTTCCGTCAATCGTTCGATGCCGGAAGTGTTGAAGTTCCCTGTATCTCCGGTTCCAATAAGCCCGGCATTAGGCAAAGGATAAAAGTCGAGGTAGGGTATGACGGCTTTATCGACATGCGTTACCGGGTCTGGATTGGGGGCAGCACCTGGCTGACCGGGTCCGGCGAGAGGAATTCCGTTTACAACAGCAACCGTCGGTTGGCCATTCGGACCGATCCCGCGCGCCGCGGCCGAAGGCACGACATTGGTGAATGTGTCGCTCTTGTCCTGGCGTATCCCTTCGTAGTCGGCGAAGACGAAAGTCTTATTCTTTTTGATCGC
>JBEEGK010000181.1:0-8084 GCA_041166845.1 Acidobacteriaceae bacterium | reverse complement strand
CGAAGGATCCCTAGCAGCTTTAGCGCAGCGATGCGCGATAGGGATGTTTCGGCTCCTGCATCGTTCCCTTCGTGAACGACTCTCTCGCTCAACATGACAGGGGAGCGTCCTAATACCCGCTGCTATCATCTACTACGTTAATGCCTTTCCAAACCTTCACGGCGAAGCTGCTGCATGCACTTTCCCTCTCCGAACAGACCAAACATCTGGAATTCGAAGTTATTGGAATTCCTCGCTTCGGCTTTGTGGCTGGGCAATGGCTTTCACTTAAGCACAACAAGCCTGACGGAGAGGAGATCACGCGTGCTTACTCCATCGCTTCGCCTCCAGGCGACGGCAACCGTTTCGCTCTCTGCATGAACCGGGTGCAGGATGGCTTTATGTCCAATTTTCTGTGTGACATGAAAGAAGGCGACGAGATTCGCTGCCAGGGACCATTCGGAGATTTCATCCTGCGGCCTCCCATGCGCGACACAGTCTTCATTGCCACTGGAACGGGGATAGCCCCATTTCGCTCAATGTTGCATTGGCTGCTCGAAGACGAAACTCGACATCAGAACAAGAGGCTTTCGCTGCTGTTCGGAAACCGGACGGTTCCCGACATTTACTATCACGATGAATTTCTGAAGTTGGCCGAACATCATTCAAATTTTGATTACCTTCCAACGCTGAGTCGTGGGGACTCCGATTGGAAGGGTTTGAGGGGATACGTCCAGGGGCATCTTCCCGAAATCGCTGGCGGAAGAAGCGACATGCACGCGTACATCTGCGGCTTGGACAAGATGATCAATGCCAATCGCGACTTGCTGAAGGGCTTGGGCTGGGACCGGAAGTCAATCCTTTACGAAAAGTACGATTGATGGGCATCCGAACTCAGCCAGCGGCGGCTCCCGGACTGAGACTTCCTCCCAAATAAGAATCCGCATTTCCGGCGTCTGCATCTATACATTGACAACAAAACACTCAAGTCCTATCATGCAACTGTTCGCAACGGTAAGGTTATTGATTGTAAAGGATTTATCAATTTTGAAGGGAGCCTATCATGGCTAAGATTATAGGAATTGACCTCGGAACCACCAACTCCTGCGTGGCAGTGATGGAGGGTGGTGAGCCGAAGGTGATTGCGAATGAAGAAGGCGGACGAACTACGCCTTCCGTCGTTGGCTTTACCAAGGGCGGTGAACGGCTGGTGGGACAGGTAGCCAAGCGGCAAGCCATCACCAATCCAGAAAACACGGTTTACTCGATCAAGCGTTTTATGGGACGCCGCTTCGACGAAGTGACGGAAGAAATCAAGATGGTGCCGTACAAGGTCGTCCAATCGGGCGATCACGTTGCAGTTTTGGCGCAGGGGAAGGAATACACGCCTCCCCAGGTTTCCGCGATGATTTTGCAGAAGCTGAAGAAGGCGGCCGAAGACTATCTTGGCGAAAAAGTGACGGAAGCCGTCATCACGGTCCCTGCGTATTTTAACGACGCGCAGCGACAGGCGACCAAAGACGCCGGACAGATAGCCGGCCTGGAAGTGAAGCGCATCATCAACGAGCCCACGGCGGCTGCGCTCGCGTATGGACTCGACAAGAAGAAGGACGAAACCATCGCGGTTTACGACTTCGGTGGCGGTACGTTCGATATTTCCGTGCTGGAAGTCGGCGAAGGCGTTATCGAAGTGAAAGCCACCAATGGCGATACTCACTTGGGCGGCGACAACTTAGACCAGCGCATTGTTGACTGGCTTATTGACGAATTCAAGAAGGATGAGGGCCTTGACCTTCGTGGCAAGGGCAACGAAATGGCGTTACAGCGTCTGCGGGACGCTGCGGAACGCGCCAAGATCGAGCTCTCCACCACCATGGAGACGGAGATCAATCTGCCATTCATTACAGCTGATGCGGGTGGTCCAAAGCATCTGGTGAAGAAGTTGACGCGGGCGAAGCTGGAATCCATGGTCGAAGCGATCATCCAGCGATCAGTTGGTCCGTGCAAACAGTGCATGAAGGACGCTGGAGTAGACGCCAGCAAGATTGACGAAGTCGTGCTGGTCGGCGGCCAGACTCGTATGCCCCGCATCCAGGCGCTTGTGAAAGAGCTGTTTGGCAAAGAGCCCCACAAGGGCGTGAATCCGGATGAAGTCGTTGCAGTTGGAGCGGCGATTCAGGGTGGCGTACTCGGCGGCGAAGTGAAAGACCTGTTGCTCTTGGACGTGACTCCGTTGTCGCTCTCTATCGAGACTCTTGGTGGAGTTGCTACCGCCATGATCCCGCGCAATACGACGATTCCGACTCGCAAAACGGAGACTTTCTCGACGGCGGCTGATAGCCAAACGTCGGTTGAAGTTCACGTTCTGCAAGGGGAGCGTCCGCTGGCGAGGGACAACCGTACTCTGGGCAAGTTCCACCTGACCGGAATTCCTCCGGCACCTCGTGGAGTGCCACAGGTTGAAGTGACGTTTGACATTGATGCCAACGGAATTCTGAATGTGACCGCGAAAGACACGGCCACCGGCAAGGACCAGAAGATAACGATTACGTCTTCCTCCGGTCTAAGCAAGGATGAAGTTGAGCGCATGGCGAAGGAAGCGGATTCGCATTCAGCCGAGGATAAGGCGAAGCGCGAAGAGATCGAGTCGCGAAACCAGCTCGATTCAATGGTCTACAGTGTGGAGAAGATGCTGCGTGAGAACGGAGACAAAATCTCCGGCTCAGAGCGTGGTGACATCGAAAACGCCGTAGCCGATGCCAAGAAAACGCTCGAAGGCACTGACAAAGCGGCAATGGATAAAGCCCGCGAGACGCTCACTCAGGCCTCGCATAAGCTGGCGGAGCAGATGTACAAAGCGGCCCAGGCAGCTCCGGGCGCGGGTGCAGCGCCAGAAGCGGATAGCGCCAGTGGGGCGGGTGCTTCGTCCAATGGCGGAGCGGCTAAGAAAGACGAAGGAGTCATTGACGCCGAGTATGTGGACGTCGAAGACAAGAAGTGATGGCGTGCAGCGGGCGTTGGGCCCGCTGCGATCATCCTGAGGAAAGCGAAGGAGCCGGAATCAGTTTTCAGTGGGGGCGCCAAGGTGGCGCCCCTTAACTCTAATTATGGCAAGAGTACCTGGCTCAGACGTTCTACTTGAGAGGGAACGTCGAAGATGCTAGAACGAATTGAGGAGATTGAAATTGCAATTTGAAGTGCACGGGAAAGAGTATTTTCTGAATTTTGTGGAAGATGAAGGGCGCTGGTACGTGTTCGTGCCCACGGAGACGGGAGTGGAACGCATTTCCATCTACATGGACAATCCGAAATATGAGCGTCTGGGAGTGTTGGAGGCTGGAAGACATAAAATTCAGAACTGAGCTGCTGAGTGGTAGGGATTATTCGGATCGGATTCGATTGATTGACGACCGAATTCCTGGATTCCGAAATTGTCATCTCGAGCGAAGCAAAGCGATTCGCTTTACGTACAAGAGACCCGCTGTCATGTGGCATTCAGAAAGAAGCAGGTCCCTTCACTCGCCGACGGCTTCGCTGCGCGCAGCCACGGGTCGGTCGGGATGACGAGACACTTTCAACGGTGAGAATCGAATGGCGACTGCAACCAAAGATTATTACGGCATCTTAGGCGTAAAGAAGGGCGCCTCGGCGGACGAAATCCGCAAGGCCTTTCGCAAGCTTGCCCGTAAATATCATCCTGACGTAAATCCCGGAGACAAGGGCGCGGAAGAGAAATTCAAGGCCATGTCTGAGGCCAACGATGTCCTCAGCGATCCTAAGAAGCGCAAAATCTACGACCAGCTCGGCTACTATTCCGACAACATAGACCCGGCCGCAGCCGAAGCCTACTCGCGTGGCGGATCAACGGGCGCGGGCGGATTTGGCGGCTTCTCCGGCGGTCAGCCCGGCAACGGCCCGCAAGGCTCTAACTTCGACTTCAGCGGCTTCGATTTTTCCGACATGTTCGAAGGTGCACGAGGACGAAAGCCTGCCAGCTCCGGTAGCGGCGGAGGGTTCCGCGATATTTTCTCCGGTATTTTTGGCGGCAGAGGGGGAGCGCAAGCGGCTGAAGGCCCCGATCCAGGCTCGGATCTGGAATACCAGGTCATCGTACCCTTCTGGACGGCGATCCGCGGTGGGGTTATACGTCTGAACATCACGCGGCGCGATGCTTGCGCAAACTGCCACGGTAACGGATTTGTCGAGGCCCCGGGCACCTGTCCGGAGTGCGGAGGCACAGGGCAAGTCACTCAGACCGGTGGCCGCATGAAATTCAATGTGCCGTGTCCGCGCTGTCATGGAACCGGCCGCAACATTTCAACTTGTCCGACCTGCCACGGCGAGGGCAGTGTCGAGCGCACGGAGCCGTTGGAAGTCCGCATCAAGGCAGGCACGCGCGACGGCCAGCGCATAAGAGTTCCGGGCAAGGGCAATGCCGGATTGCGCGGTGGGCCAGCCGGCGATCTTTACGTCATCATTCGTATGGGTGAGCACCCGATATTTCGGCGGGACGGAGACGATATTTACGTTACTGTTCCCGTCAGCGCGACGGAAGCCGCACTGGGAGCGAAGGTAGAAGTTCCAACCATTGATGGACGAGCGCAGCTGAAGATTCCTCCGGGCACTCAGTCCGGACAGAAATTACGCTTGCGAGAAAAGGGAGTTCCTTCGGCTACGAAGGAAGGGGCACGAGGAGATGAGATCGTGGACGTCAAGATTACCGTGCCTATGCCCCGCGACGAGCGCTCAAAAGAAATTCTGCGGGAGCTGGCTAGGTTGAATCCTGAAGATCCGCGCGCGGAGCTTTGGAAAGCGGAATAAGGCTCTTCTCTCATCGTTTGTCATTCTGAGCCCAGAAAGAATCCCTACAAGTTCGGCGTGGTTAATATGATAGGGATCCTTCGGTGCCGTCACCGCGTTGCACGCGGCTCCGATTTCCTCGAGGATGACAGGGCTCAATTGTGGTGTGGAAACACCGTTAGTGATATTTCTTAAGCAGAAAGCTGAAATCAGTCCTACTGCTGTTTGACCGCGTCAATGAGTTGAAATAGCTGGCTCATGTCAGTCACTTCCACGTAAGGCTTACCTTGAGGTTTGCTGCTCACCACGTAAATCGTCGGCGTCTGATGAATACCGACACGATTTCCAAGGTCCCGTTCCGCATTCACTTCGGCGGATAATTTTCCCTGCGGATCAACGACGAATGGCAAATCCACTTTATGCTCCGCGGCAAACTTGTCGGCGAATCCTCGTAGATTATCGGGCAAAATCTCCACCTGGTGCTCGAAGATGTAGTCGCGAAATTGATTGCCGAGTTGTTTCGAGTGGCCATCGAAAAAATGAGCAAAGATAGTGGCCTGATAGGACCAGCTGTGCATAGGCAGAGGGAAGTCGTAGCGAACGACCGGAATCTTATAAGTCTTGCTGGCTTGGCTGACCAGTGGTGCAGCGCGACGGCATTGCGGACACTGTAGGTCTTCAAAAACCACGAGCGCAACCTGTGATCCCTTGGGTGGTTTTAGTACAGAATTAATGTCCTGAGCGGAGGCCTGCCCTAGTCCGGACATCATCGTGAGAATTCCGACTGCGACTAATAAATTGGTCTTTTTCATAAAGTAGGTTAGATGCACATCCCTGAGAGTACTGCCTAATCCATGGTAATCGAATCAACCGTGCCTGCAGAACCCGGTCAAATTGCCATGGCTTGCTGCCGCCGTTTCCCCTGAATTTCGATGAATACATTCACCAGCGAGACCGCAGCGGGAGTTACGCCGGGAATTCGGGCTGCATGGGCGAGGGTCCGAGGCCGCACTCTCAGGAGAATCTCCTGCATTTCTTTCGAAAGGCCGCTGATCACGCCGTAATCAAACCATTCTGGAATCGTACGTCGCTCCGATTTTTTGAGCCGGTCAATTGCTCGCTGCTGTTGGAGTAAATAACCTTCGTACTTGATTTCGGTTTCTACAGACTTCAAGTCATTACGAACTTGCGAAGGCGAAACGTATCCGCCCGAATCAGGTGCCTCGCCGCCGCGGTCAAAAAAGCCGGGTGTCAGCTTCCGCAAGACCGGAACCAGGTGCTCAATGGTTACTTCCGGCCGCTTGAGTAGCTGCGCCAGCGGCTGTCCAACGGCGGAAGAGATATCTGTAGCCTGCGAAAGGGATTCGCTGGCTCCGGAAATGGTCTCGACCATCGGCCCCGTAAGCTTTTTGGCATTCAGCAACTGCTTGAGTTCTTCCAGACGCGATTGCTTGGCCAGATACTCCGACCATGCTTCGTCGGAAATGAGGCCGATCCTTCGTCCATGTGGAGTGAGCCGCCGGTCGGCGTTGTCAATTCGTAAATGCAGCCTGAATTCTGCCCGTGAAGTGAACATTCGGTAAGGCTCATTGGTACCCTTTGAAATCAGGTCATCAATCAGAATAGCGGTATAGGCTTCGCTGCGATCGAGAATCAGCGGCGAAGCATTCATGACCTTCAACGCGGCGTTAGCGCCCGCCATGAGCCCCTGGCAAGCAGCCTCTTCGTATCCGCTGGTCCCATTGATCTGGCCGGCCAGAAAAAGTCCCGTGATTTGCTTGGTCTCGAGCGTTCGCTCAAGTTCTGTAGGGTCAATGGAATCGTACTCAATGGCGTAGCCGGGACGAAGCATCTCGGCGTTCTCAAGTCCGGGGATAGACTTCAAAATCGCCACCTGGACTTCCACGGGAAGCGAAGTACTCATTCCATTTACGTAGATCTCGTGCGTGTTCAAGCCTTCCGGCTCGAGAAAAAGCTGGTGCGAGGTTTTGTCGGGAAACTTTACGACTTTGTCTTCAATGGAAGGGCAATACCGCGGCCCAATGGACTGAATCTGTCCGCTGTACATCGGCGAACGATGTACGTTGTCACGGATAATCTGCTGTGTCTCAGGAGTCGTCCACGCGATGTAGCAGGGGACTTGCGAGTCGTGATGCGCGACGCGCTTTGTACGGAAACTGAATGGCGTCGGGTCAACATCGCCCGGCTGCAACTGGAAACGCGACCAATCTATGGTGCGTCCGTCGAGACGAGGTGGAGTTCCGGTTTTGAGGCGGCAACCACGAAGTCCCAGCTGCTTTAAAGATTCGCCTAAGAGAACCGCAGCTGGTTCCCCGGAGCGTCCCGCCGGATATTGCTGCTCGCCGCAGTGGATGAGGCCGTTAAGAAAGGTTCCGGTCGTGATGATTGTGGCGGATGCGCCGATCGAGCGTCCGTCGCGTAGGCGAAGCCCGCGAATCACGCGGCGAGGTTGTTCTGAGTCGACTCCGTCTTCGATGATCAGATCGGCCACTTCAGCCTGCTTGATCTTTAAGTTGGGCTGCGACTCCAAAACCTCTCGCATCTTGAGCCGGTAGGCCTGCTTGTCGCATTGCGCCCGCGGCGACCAGACAGCTGGCCCGCGAGAAGTATTTAACAGCCGAAACTGAATGCCGACCGCGTCGGTGACTTCGCCCATAATGCCGCCGAGTGCGTCCACTTCGCGAACCAGATGTCCCTTTGCGATGCCCCCAATGGCAGGATTGCACGACATCTGCGCGATCAAGTCCACGTTCAGCGTGAACAACGCAGTCTTGAGTCCCATGCGAGCAGATGCCATGGCGGCTTCGCAGCCTGCGTGTCCGGCGCCCACGACAACGACATCGAAATGTTCGGTAAATTGCATCAAGGCCCCTTCATTCTAAACAATCAGGGCAAAAGATGTTGCCTGGGAGCGAATTAGCGCATGGAAGGGATCTTGTGGGCGGCAACCGCGACAGGCGGGATATCAGAAAACATGACCTCTTGCCATGCGTCCGAGGGAAAATACAGTTACTGACGCCGGCTTCATGATTGTTTCCCCGGAACCATACGGCGTCTTGGCATTGCGCCAATAATCCATTCCGATTTGCAGGAGAGCTCCCGGCGAAATTTTAACCAGAGCTTTGGCCGTACAGCCTTCGCGCGTGCCGCGCGGCAAGTTCGCCCGGTGAGAGGCGCTCCAAAAATGCCAGACGCGGTCCGGACGCCTTCCCACGCGAAGAGTTGTAAACCCTTTCGGCGGCACTGTGGCATTGGAGGAACGAAGGGTTGGCATCGGCTCGTGT
>JBEEGK010000180.1:0-6797 GCA_041166845.1 Acidobacteriaceae bacterium | reverse complement strand
GATCGAGCACCAGCCGAAACGCTCCGCCAGTTTCAAGCAACTTGTGCGCGAGCTCGGGCTCCATGGCGCCGAGCGCCACGCTCTCTCCGCCCGCCTGCAACGCCTGTTAACCGCCGGCCAGTTAAGGCTGGCGGAGGCAGACCGCTATGCCATCCCGCAACAAACAGTTGCCTCAAAGAATGCCGTCATCGGGCGATTAAGCATGCATCGCGACGGCTTCGGATTCGTAATTCCAGATGCCAGCTCACTCGACGAGCGTCTCAAGGCCCGACTCTCCGGAGACATTTTTATTCCGCCGCCAGCAGTGGGCTCCGCCATGCATGGAGACCAGGTTCTCGTGGAAATCGCTGCCATTCGTCCCGACGGCAGGGCAGAGGGTCGCATTATTCGTCTACTCAACCGCGCCCACTCTACGATAGTCGGGAAATTTCACTATGGCCCGCGCCGGAATTACGTAACCCCGATTGATCAGAAAATTGCGCAGGACATCCTAATCCCTCCCGGGATGGAGCGTCCCGAAGCTGATGTCTCGGAAGAAGGTGAGTCGTCCACAAAGAACTCAGAGAGAAAAAGTGTTGATCGGGTACTAGGCCGGGAAGCTGCGCGCCGCGCGGATTGGGACAACCTCGAAAACATCGTAGTGGATGTCGAAATCACCGACTGGCCTACTGCTACACAAGGAGCGCGCGGACGCGTAGTCGAAATCCTCGGACCAGAAGATGACTTCGGAGTGGATGTTGAAATCATGATCCGCAAGTTTCATCTGCCGCATCATTTTCCCTCCAAAGTTCTCGATCAAGCGAGAGCGACGAATCCGGAAATCCCCCAGAGCGAAATAAAGAAACGCCGCGACTTCCGAAATCTTCCCATTGTCACCATTGATGGAGAGACGGCGCGGGACTTCGATGATGCCGTGCTCGTGCGCAACCTGGCAAACGGGAACTTTGAGTTGCAGGTCCATATCGCCGATGTCGCGCATTACGTCACTCCCAACTCCCCGCTCGATCTGGAAGCTCGCCTGCGCGGAACCAGCGTTTACTTTCCTGACCGTGCCGTGCCCATGCTGCCGCTCGAGCTTTCAACGGATATCTGCAGTCTGCGTCCGCAAGAAGACCGGCTCGTCCTCTCGTGCGTGATGGAGATTGACTACCAGGGGGAGATCGTTCACTACGAACTCTGCGAAGGCATAATCCGGTCGCTGGAACGCATGACTTACACCGGCGTGAACGCGGTAATCGAGGGCGATGCGCCCAGTCGCGAACGCTACGCGGCGCTGGTGTCTTCCTTTGAATTAATGCGCGATCTTGCGCTCATCCTGAATCGCAAGCGGGAGCGCCGCGGCTCCATTGACTTCGACCTTCCGGAGCCGGTGATTGAATTCGACGAGTTTGGATTGATGAAGAGCATCACCCGCTCCGAACGCAACATCGCGCACCGCCTGATCGAAGAATTCATGCTCTCGGCAAACGAAAGTGTCGCGGCATATCTGGAAAGCAAGCGGATCGCGTCGCTGTACCGCATCCACGAAAAACCCGAGGCCAAACGCGTTTACGACTTCGAAGTACTGGCAGCGACGTTTGGATATTCCCTCGGAGTAGGTCCGCTTCCGGTGCAGCGCGTGCAATTCAAAAGCGAGCGCCGCGAAACGCGCGGCACGGGGAAGCGCACCAAAGATCTAGAAATTCCAAAAGATGTTCAAATCACACCGCGCATGTACCAGAAGCTCGCAGACAAAATTACCGGTAAGCCGGCAGAGCGAATTCTTTCTTATCTAATGCTGCGCTCTCTGAAGCAGGCGCGTTATTCGGAAGAGAACGCGGGACACTTTGCGCTCGCAACTCCGAGCTATACGCACTTCACGTCACCCATTCGCCGCTATCCTGATTTGATTGTTCACCGCATCCTGAAACAGGTCTTGCAGGAGTCGCCTGAAAGGCGCGAAGGCGATGTGCCAGTGGGAATTTTTCCAAACGCTGCTTCTCCGCCCGCAAAAACAAAGCACGACCGCGATCAGTCAGCACCATCACCATGGTCGAAGCGCCGCGACCACAAGGCACACCGCGAATCGCTTGAGCCGCAGGGCGGCCCAATTTCAGTTGAAGAGCTTCAGGAGATTGCGAAGGAATCGAGCCAGTCCGAACGCCGCGCCGACGACGCCGAACGCGAGTTGATGGAATGGAAAAAAGTGAAGTTCATGCAAGACCGCGTGGGCGAGGACTTCGACTCGCTCATCATCAGCGTAACCAAATTCGGATTCTTCGTAGAGCTGATGGACCTCTTCATCGAAGGCCTCGTCCCGCTGGCAAGCCTCACCGACGACCGCTACCTCTACCATGAAACCACCAGAGAAATCATCGGGCAGCACAGCCGCAAGACCTACCGCATGGGACAAAAAATACGAGTCCTGCTGGACCGCATTGATCCGGTGGAAAAAAAGCTGCAATTCGCGATCTACGAGATGCCGGTGGCCCGACTCGCAAAGCGCAAAAGAAAATAGCGGGCTGCAAGACTGTTGTCTGCCCTGAGCGGATGCCTGCACAGTAGTGTAAAATTCCAGAGTCAACCCTGCCGCTCGCGGGATAACGCAGCGGATTCCATCCGTCGGGACGTGGCTCAGCCTGGTAGAGCACTCGCTTGGGGTGCGAGGGGTCGGCAGTTCAAATCTGCCCGTCCCGACCAACAAAAATAGGCAGCTATTGGTGCGATGTGTTTACGGATAACTTCCGCATAGCCTGTCACCCGACCGCAATACAAGACAATGCCACTCTTCGCGCCACCGAGTCAGTTCAGCATGCAACCCGCTCACGTACTCGCGGACCAGATGTGCTGCAATCCATCCCAGCAAGGCGGGATCGAAACAATTTCCCAACAGCTCGTCATTGGTTGCATCGGCTAAATAGGGGTCTGCTTAGGCACCGACAGGTTGCGCCGTAACGCCCAGTGTGAGATCAACCCCGACCTCCGCCACCACAACACAGTCGCGGCCACTCTTTTTTGCCTGATAGAGCGCGGCATCCGCTGCGGTCATGATCTGCTTGGGGGAGAAACCCATCAAAATATATCGAATGCGATTGCGAATGGCGCAGAGGTTTATACAGACGAATACCGTTTCCGGCGCGGCGATAATAGCTATGCTGACGTCCTCGATCGCGGCGGGGTTCTCCGCGATCATTCAGGTAACGCGGTGCGTATGGTCGGCGTCATGATGGACATCACTCAGCGCAAGCGCGCCGAACATGAGTTGCAGATTGCCAAGGAAAATGCCGAAGCAGCCAGCCGCTCCAAGAGCGAGTTCCTCGCCAACATGAGCCACGAGATTCGCACGCCCTTGAACGGAGTACTGGGAATGACGGATCTGGCTCTCGAAACCGAACTAACACCGGAACAGCGGGAATATTTGGAAACAGTGAAATTGTCCGCCGATTCACTGCTCATCGTAATCAACGACATTCTCGACTTCTCCAAGATCGAAGCGGGGAAAATTGAATTGGAGGTTCTCGATTTCAATCTGCGTGATTGTGTCGAGACGACTCTGAAGACACTTGCGTTGCGAATGAAAAGGGCCTTGAACTAATGTGCGAGGTAGATTCCCAGGCTCCAGACTTCGTTTGTGGAGATTCAAATCGGTTGCGACAGGTGATGCCCAATATTGTTGGAATGCCATCAAGTTTACGAGCGACGGAGAGGTCTCCCTGAGAGTACGCGTCGATTCGCAGTCCGCCGATGATCGCATGCTCCACTTCACGGTGGCTGATACCGGCATCGGAATCCCTCCGGAAAAGTTGAAGATGATCTTTGAGCCGTTCAGCCAAGCTGACACTTCGACGACGCGCAGGTATGGCGGCACTGGTCTGGGACTTAGTATCTGTACGCGTTTAGTCGAAATGATGGGCGGCAAAATCTGGATAGAAAGTGAAGTTGGTCAAGGAACTCACTTTCACTTCACAATTTGTGTGAAGGTCGCAGATTTGAAACTTAGCGAAGTTGGAGCGATTCCGCCGCCGGAGATATTACACAACGTAAGGGTCCTAATCGTAGATGACAACCGCACGAACCGCCGAATTTTGGAAGGCATGTTGAAGCTTTGGCACATGAGGCCGGCCACAGCGGGTAGCGGAGAAGAAGCCTTGACTGAACTGGTGGTGGCCCAGAACGCGGGGGAGGCGTACCAACTGATTGTCACGGACATGCATATGCCCAAGATGGACGGTTTTAGTCTCGTTGAACATATTCGGCAACGGCCGGGGTTATCCGCCGCCACAATTATGATGCTTACTTCGGCGGGCCATCAGGGCGATGCGGTGAGATGCCAGGAACTTGGGGTGGCCGCATATCTGCTGAAACCCATCCGGCAATCCGAAATGCGGGAAGCAATTGCCAAAGCCTTGGGGGCAGCAGAAAAAAATGACACAGTCCCTCTCATCACGCGCTCCTCACTGCAAGATGCTCATGACCCTGCTACCTTCCTGCGTGTGTTGCTTGCAGAAGACAATTTAGTGAATCAGCGACTAGTCACGCGCTTGCTCGAAAAAAGACGCCATAGCGTCGTGCTCGCTGGGAACGGCCGCGAGGCGCTGATGGCACTCGAAAGAGATAAATTCGATCTGATCTTTATGGATTTGCAAATGCCGGAAATGGACGGTTTTGAGGCAATCGCAGCAATTCGAAAAAAGGAAAAAGGAACCCATATCCATCAAGAAGTGATTGCCCTTACTGCACACGCTATGACCGGTGATCGCGAACGATGCCTGGCTGCGGGGATGGACGGATACCTGAGCAAACCCATCCGGCCGCAAGAGCTCGACAATTTGCTCCAGAAGTATGTAGACCGTCGGATAGGCGCGACCGCCGGCTCTTGACCGAAGGTCAACGGATTTAACTATGTATGGAGCGAAGCGCTATCTCACAAAAATGTCTCATCTGAGAACCAATAGCGCAAACAACGCCGCAAAAAACCGCACGAATCAGTAAACCCCCTACAGGCTAAACTGTATTGAGCGACAGCCGTTGTCGCGATACGATTCGCGGCCACTTTAATTGTCCATTAGACACAACACGGAGTAAGACGCGTTTTCTATAACTCTCAGTCACTGGTGACTGACGGGTTTATCAACTTGAATGACCGTGCTATGCGTTGACGATGAAGAGCTCCAACTGCAGATTCGGAAACTGTTGTTCGAGGACGAAGGCTTTCACGTAGAAGTCGCGCAAGACGGAGCTCGTGCTTTGGAGATTTTCCGTACGAAAAAAATTGATGCGGTAGTGCTTGACTATAATATTTCGGGCATGGACGGCTTGTCGGTCGCGGAAGAGATGAAGCGTTACGATTCGCACATTCCGATCGTGATGCTTTCAGGAACGGCAGGCGCGCTCGCTGAAAAAACTGGCTGTGTTCAAGCCTGGTTTCAAAAGGCCAGTTCCGACCCCGGCGAACTGGTTAGGGTTGTTGAGCGACTTGCTAGACAAGGTCTTGATCGTGGCAACGCATAATTGATGGCGTTTCAATTGATGAAGACTCGGCCCAGCAACCCACGGACGGTGCCTCCATTCTGCGCAGGCCTGCTTTTTCTGCTCGCAATACTCCTCGGTACCCCATGCCCCGCACAAGAGATTGCGGCCAACGAGAGTCAGGAAAACCCACTTAAACAAATGAGCCTTGAAGAGTTGGGCAGCGTCAGGGTGACCAGCGTAAAAAAAGCGCCCGAAGAAATATGGAAAACGCCTGCTGCGATCTACGTAATCACCCAGGAACAGATTCGCCGTTCCGGTGCCACCAGCATAGCGGACGCACTTCGGCTGGCCCCAGGAGTTGAAGTTGCGCGCATCAGTTCGACTACCTGGGCGATCGGCATGCGCGGTCTTCAGAGTAATTTCTCGAAATCTGTACTGGTCTTGATAGACGGCCGAAGTGTTTACACGCCGCTGTTGGCAGGTGTCTATTGGGATGTGCAGGACCTTATTCTCGAGAACATTGATCGCATCGAAGTGATCCGTGGCCCGGGAGGCACCGTTTGGGGGCCTAACGCCGTTAACGGCGTCATCAATATCATCACCAAGCCGACATCTGAAGCCCGCGGTTTGCTCGTTACTGCTGGTGGCGGCAATGTAGACCGGACCATTGACCAGATTCAATACGGCGGCGGAAACTCCCGCGGATTCGGTTACCGCGTTTACGCCAAGGGGTTCGCGCGCGGTCCTGAATATCACGCGGATCGCGACAATTTCGACGCCTGGCATCAAGAGCGTGGCGGCTTTCGCATGGATTGGGATTCCGATCGCGATTCCTACATGCTGGAAGGCGACATCTACGGCGGAGATTCTCCTCATCGGATCGGAACGACGGACGTCACCGACTCTCTTTCTGGCGGAAATGTGGTCGCTCGCTGGCAGCGAAGTTTGAAAAATGGTTCCGGGCTTTACCTCGAAGCTTACTTTGATCGCACCATTCGCCTCGGAGCGCAACTGGGCGAAACTCGAAATACCATTGATATTGATTTTCTACATCACTTGAAGGTGGGCTCGCGCAATGAGGTTAGCTGGGGAGGCGGGCTGAGGCTTAGTCCCAACAGATTCGTGCAAGAACAACCGGGCATTAATCTTGTCCCCCATGTTGAAACTGATCATACTTACACGGGCTTCCTGCAGGATGAGATACAGGTCGTTCAAAATCGCCTGGCATTCACTCTTGGCGCAAAGCTGCAAGAAAATAATTTCAGCGGCTTCGACATTCAGCCGACCGTTCGTGTACTTTGGACGCCCACTACGCACCAGAGTTTGTGGGCGGATGTCACGCGCGC
>JBEEGK010000179.1:0-6542 GCA_041166845.1 Acidobacteriaceae bacterium | reverse complement strand
ATGGTCCGCCGTTGCCTCTTCATAATTTGGAGGAAGCGAAACGCAGTAGTGGACATCCTCACCCAGAATTTGGCTTTTCATCACGTCGCAATTGATCTGGCCGCCAGCCGCAAAAACGGGAACGGCGACTGCGCAAAGTAATGCGACAAAGAAAATGCGGAAAATACTATGCAAAACGATTTTCACTTCAGAATTCCCCAAACCCCACTGTCATCCTGAGCAAGAAAAGTCATTCGCTCGTGAATGACTTTTGTAGTCGAGATCCCTATCGTCCACCGCGAATCTGCGGGTATTAGGATGCTTCGACTCCTCTCGTCACCGCGCGACTCCGGCTCAATCAGTACGCCAAGCTACTCATAGCGTAGTGCCTGCACCGGATCCAGTCGCGCAGCGCGGCTCGCAGGATAGAGTCCGGAAAGCAGACTCACCACAATGGCAAAGACAATCGCGCCCAAAATCAGCCACCAGGGGACGAACCATATCTGCTCGGGCGGAAAATGTTGTCGCTTCAAATAAACATTCGTCCCCAAATTGATAACGCGGCCGATGGTCCAACCCAAAGCCACTCCTAGCACGCCGCCGAGGATGCCCATCGCTCCTGCCTCGGCGAAGAACAGGCCCTTCACGTCCGCATCGCTCGCGCCCAGAGCTTTCATGATCCCGATGTCGCGCCGCCGTTCCAAAATCGCCATTACCAGTGTGTTGATGATTCCAATGGAAGCAACCGCTAGCGCAAGACTGCCGAAGATCCCAAGAAACAGATCGAGGACGGCAAAAAACTGACGCAGGCTTCGGGTGGCGTCCACGATGGAAAAGGTGTTGAAGCCCATCTTCTTTATAGCGTCTTCCACGGCAAGAACATCATTGGGATTCTTAACCCGCGCGCTCACCGTGTTATATGCGGGAGAGCTGCCGGCATTGCGAGTGGTATCGCGAAAATCGGAGGGCTGAACGACCCGGAGGCGCTCGGCAAGCTTGAGTGGCAAGAACACGCGCGCCCGTGCTTGGCCGCGCATGCTGTCCGGGTCAAGGTCCGCGATGCCAACAATCTTCACCGTCTGCTCGCGCGAGGTCACGGAATACGCAGCGCCGCCGTCGCCTCCACGCTCCGAGGAACTAGCCGTGCGCTCGCTGTAGCGCATTACCAATTCCTTGCCAAGGAGCGGCTTTGCCAGCTCTGCAACATTCGTGCCATCCCCGCCCGCCTTCGGCAATTTTCCCAGCAACTCCTCGGCGAAAACTTTCTGCAGTATCACTTCCGGCGCATCGTCGGACGAGAAGTAACGGCCCTGCATGCCGTCAAAGGCGTCGTTGGTGCGGGCAGAAAACGGTAGCCCGGCAACCATGGCTAAGTGGGCTTTCCCCTCAAAGCGAAGGTCGGTGATGAAGCGAATGTCCGGATAGACCTCTACCACTGCGGGGAGTTTCTCAATCTTCTGGCGAGCAGTCTCATCGAGCGCGGGACTTTCGGCGGGTGCGGGACCATTCTCATCCTGTTCCCGATTAAAGCCTCTCAGGTCGCGTCGAGAGGTGACGACGATGGTGTCGAATAACCCTGATTTTTGCAGGCGGCGTCCGGCGAGCTGCTGCAGCCCGATTCCCAGGGAAAGCATGGCTACCAGGGATGCGACGCCGACCGAGATGCCCACTGTCGTTAGCGAATTGCGCAGCAAAGACTCCCGCAAATTGCGGAAGGCCAGTTCGGCTGAGTCCTGAAATTTCAAAACTCGCCTTTCATAAGCTGCTCCTAAGCGAGGACGTGTTCTCGAAACCAGCATTAGGACCAATTCCGTCATTCTGCTGATCTGCGACCAATTTTCCATCTGCCAGAAAAATCATGCGGCTTGCATAGCGCTCGGCTAGACCACGCTCGTGCGTGACCATCACAACTGTCATCCCCAGGGTTTCATTGAACTCGCGGATGAAATTCATGATTTCCGTTCCGGTCTTCGAATCAAGATTTCCCGTGGGTTCGTCCGCCAACAGAATTTGCGGTTGATTGATGAGCGCGCGTGCCAGCGAAGCGCGTTGCTGCTCACCTCCCGAAAGTTCTGTAGGACGATGATTCGACCTGTTGCCAAGTCCAACACGACTCAACGCCTGCCGCGCCAGGTTGTCGCGCTGGCCGCGCTCAATCTGCGCAAATCGCATCGGAAGCGTCACGTTTTCGATCAATGTCATGCTGGGAATTAAATTGAAAGACTGGAAAACCATGCCCACCGTGCGGAGGCGATATTTCGCCGACTCATCGCGCGAGAGTTTTGCCAGATCGTGCCCCAGAGCTACGACGGAGCCGGAAGTTGGCCGGTCCATGCCTGCAATCAGATTCAGAAGTGAGGATTTACCGGAACCCGAAGTGCCGAGTAGCGCCACGAACTCTCCGCGAGGTACCTCCACGGATATGTCATCCACGGCGCGAATCACGGCTTCCCCCATACGATAGTGGCGGCAGACATTTCGCGCACTGATGCCGTCTTTTTGGCCGGAAATGATTTCCGCACCTGTCATCTGCGGGGTTCTCCCTTAATCAGATGCAGCGCATCTTCAATATCGGGTGAGTCGGCTTCGTCATCCGTAGCAGTCTCTTTTTCGCGCAGGCCTCGAGCAACTTTAGAGATTTCTAGATCACCGGCGCTATCGCCTTCACCGGGCGCGAGAAAGAGATTTGCTTCCAGTCCATGCTGCCGGGTGTAAAGGTCGTAGTAACGTCCCCGGAGGTCGTAGAGTTCAGTGTGAGTGCCATGCTCGACTATCTGCCCTTGTTCCATGACCAGAATCTGATCGGCTCTGCGGATGGTAGACAGGCGGTGGGCAATTACGAATGTCGTGCGTCCGCGCATGAGGTACGAAAGCCCTTGCTGAATCAGCGCTTCGGATTCTGAGTCCAGACTTGACGTAGCCTCGTCGAGAATCAGAATCCTAGGATCTGCCAGAATAGCGCGGGCGATGGAAATCCGTTGCCGTTGGCCACCGGAAAGTTTCACTCCGCGCTCACCTACTATGGTGTCGTATTTATCCGCAAACTCCTGAGCGAATTCGTCCACCCGGGCAATGCGGCAGGCCTGCATAATCTCTTCTTCAGTAGCGTCCGGACAAGAGAAAGACACATTGTCGCGGATGCTTCCATCGAACAGAAACGACTCCTGCAACACCACCCCAAGGCGCGTGCGGTAGGAATCGAGTCGCACGGTGCTGAGGTCGGCTCCATCCACAAGAACCTTGCCTTTCGTTGGAACATAGAAAGCTGAAATCAGCCCGATCGTAGTGGACTTGCCAGAACCGGAAGAACCTACCAGCGCGGTAACCGAGCCCGGCTCGGCGCGAAATGACACATCTTGCAAGACGGTGCGTTTGCCGTCGTAGCTGAAGCTGACGTGATCAAATTCCACGTTGCCTTCGATCTCATGCAATGTCACAGTCCGCTTGGGATCTTCGTCTTCGGGGCGCTCGTTCAGAATTTCCTGCGTCCGCTCCAGTCCAGCGAATGCCTCGGTGAGCTGGGTCCCGATCTGCACGATCTGCATGATGGGAGCCACAAGAAACGCCATGAATGCCGTGTAGGTAAAAAAGCTGCCGATGGTCAATGCACCGCTGGCAATCTGTCGCGCCCCAACGTACATGATTACCGCGCCCACCACTCCGAGCAATAGGCTGGCGGAGAGGCTCATCACCGAAGTCGCGGTCAGACTTCGCATCACATTGCTCAGAAGGCGAAGGACTCCTGAAGAAAATACTTTCTCTTCGCGCTCTTCCGCGTGATATCCCTTCACTACTCTCACGCCGCCGAGCGATTCGGACAGGCGTCCGATGACCTCAGCGTTGATCTTGCTACGCTCGCGAAATATGGGACGAATCGTCGTAAAGGCCGTCCGCAACGTGAAAGCAAAACAAAGCAGAAAAGCGAACGTCAGGGCGGTCATGAGGGCGCTGATGCGGAACAAGACCACTAGCGCGATGCACGCAGTCAGAAGGCCTCCGGCAAGATCAACCAGGCCGGTCCCGAGCAAATTCCGGACCCCTTCCACGTCGCTCATGATTCGCGAGACTAGCGCCCCGCTCTTGGTGGCATCGTGGAAAGAGATCGGCAGACGTCCGATGTGGGCCTGAACTTTTTGCCGCAGCTCGGTGATAAGCCGCTGCGCCGCTTTTGACAACAACTGCGTCAATGAAAAAGAAGTGATTCCCTGGATGGCGGTAGCCAGCAACACCCACAGCACCAGGGGCTTCAAGAGTTGCATATGGTGCTTAATAATCACGCCATCAATCAGATATTTTTGCGAATATGGAAGAACCAGGCCGGAAACCCGGTTGATAGCCATCAATAACAGACCCAGCGCCAGCAATCCGCGGCGGGGTCGCATCAACTCCCACACGGTCGGGGCGATGGCACGAAGCTTGTGACGAACGGGGCGGAGGTCCTTAGGTCGGGCCTCTGTAGGAAATCTGGCTGGATGACTCACTTAGCCATTAGACTCGCTCTGCCCCCCTCCAGCTTCATTTTGTAAGCTTCCGGCCGAGCAATTGGGGCTTCTTATAGGGGTTAACCGAACTTTTTGTATCATGGTAAGGAAATCTGTGTAGCGAAATCTGTCATCCCTAGCAGAGTCGAGGGACCTGCTTTTTTTGAGGTAGCGATAGATCTGTGCGCTCGGCAGTTTGTTTCATACAAAGTAGCTGTGTTCAGAATCATTTGCATCTACGTGGATGATAAAAGAATCGAAATAGCTTGTTCAGAATTCTCATGCGAACGGTGCGTCAACTAAATGGCGATGTAAGTTTGCGAGGTCGCGCTCCGAAATTCGTGCTCACCGGCATGATTTTTGCGCTCTCCGCCCTTTTTCTCCCCCTCAATCTGGTTTTCGGTCAGGAATCAGGGGGAGCCGCGCCCGTGAGCCGTTCCTCGGATAGTTCCAGCGGCCTCGGTACTCCCGCCACCGGCGCTGGGGCAGGAGTAGGCAGCATTGGGAGCGCCTCCGGCGTTCTGGGACAAAGCTCGTTTTCCGGAAGCGTGCCCGAAGGCAAAGCGACCCCCGGAGTCATTTCTCTTTCGTTCAAAGACGCCATTAATCGCGGATTGCGCAACAACCTCGGCATCCTGCTGGAGAGCGACAACAGCCTCTCGGCACGAGGGCAAAAGTGGCGCGAGCTGAGCGCATTGCTTCCCAATCTAAGTGCGAACGTGAATGAGAGCGTGGAGCAGATTGATCTGGCGGCTCAGGGTTTTCGATTCAAGAGCGCTTTTGGCGGAGTGCCCAATGTAATTGGTCCGATAGGGATATTCCAGACCCACATCTTTCTGACGCAATCCCTCTTTGACCTTAATGCGATTGACCGCAACCGGGCTGCGTCTTCGAACGAGAGAGTTGCGAAGTACACCTATAAAGACGCGCGCGAGACCGTCGTTCTCGCGGTGGGTAATGCTTATCTTCAGACGCTTTCCGCTCAAGCGCGGGTTGAAACGACGCAGGCGCAAGTGGAGACTGCGCAAGCGCTCTCCGACAAATCGACTGACCAGCAGAAAGCCGGAGTCATTCCTGCGATTGATGCGCTCCGGGCCCGCGTTGAATTGCAAAGCCAGCAACAGCGATTCATCGTAGCCCGCAACGATTACGCAAAGCAAAAACTCGTGCTCGCGCGAGTGATCGGCCTTCCGGTTGGACAGGAATTCGCCTTAAGCGACAAAGCTCCTTATGAACCACTCGCTGCCATAAGCCTGGAGCAAGCGTTGCAGCGCGCCTACTCACTGCGCTCGGACTACCAGGCGGCCGCGCAGCGGGTCCGAAGCGCGGAATACTTGCGTCGTGCGGCCACTGCTGAGCATTTCCCAACTCTCGACATTGCCGGGAATTATGGGGACGCTGGCATCCGTCCCGGCAGTTCTCACGGCGTGTTTCAGGTCGGAGCTACGCTGTCAATCCCGATCTTCGCGGGCGGAAAAACTCACGGAGAAGTCTTGCAGACGGAAGCGTCGTTGCGGCAAAGCCGCCAGCAGTTGGAAAATCTGCGCGGACAAATTGACTATGAAGTGCGGAGCGCACTGCTGGATCTGGCTGCCTCCGCCGAACAGGTCGAGGTCGCAAGAAGTTCCATTGACCTATCAACCCAAACTTTGACCCAGGCCCGTGATCGCTTCTCCGCCGGCGTCACCGACAATTTGGAAGTGGTCCAAGCTCAGCAATCGGTAACGGCGGCGAGCGAGAATTACATTTCAAGCCTTTACTCCCACAATCTGGCGAAAGTCTCACTTGCGCGAGCAATCGGATTCGCCGAAGAAGGCGCGCGGCAATACTTACAGAGCAAGTAATCATGGCACAAAACACAGAAACCGCAGCACCGACGGTCAGCGAGCGTCAGCCCGCTTCACAGGCCCAAAACAGTCTTGAATCACAGCACGCGCCCCTCCCGGCGTCAGATCGAGATTTGCGGCAGCCGCGTCTCAACTTACGGAATCCGCGATTTCGTCTGGGGTTGATCATCGGCGTCATCGTCCTTGTCGTTGTCGGAATCATTCTGTGGCGATATTTCAGCAGCTACGAAGAGAC
>JBEEGK010000178.1:0-4356 GCA_041166845.1 Acidobacteriaceae bacterium | reverse complement strand
TGGCTCCGCAAAATTTGGGTGGCGAACTTCCTGAGTGCCGAATTCATGCTTGCTGAGATCGTCGAGCGTTGCTTGGGGATCCATCTGTTTTGCCGGAGAGGCCTGATTGGTTTTTTGCAGGTACCATAGCGAAGCCCACTTGCTCTGCAGGCCGTTATTGGCGCTCTCTGATACGAAGCGTGTAAGGCCACAGGTGCCGCAAAAAAACTCATCGTCGCGGAAGTGATGTCCGCAACTGTGGCAGATGGGATCCATGACGGGCTCCGAGGATGCTTCCATCGAAGACTGCTCGAATCCGTTTTTCTCGGCTGGATCTTCGAAAGCTCTCGGTCCTTGATAGAAGAAGGCTGGAAGCGGCAGCCGCTCACCATTCTTCGCGTCAGGCTGCGGAGCCTCGTAAGACCCATTCTCGATTGCCGAACGCTGTTGCAGGCTATCGGCTCGTGTCAAAGCGTCGCTCATCAAGCCAGCCATTAATTGGGCTGCTGAAATATCGCTCTCGGGGATGGCGCTGGCCTGACCAAATTTTAATTCCAGCGCGCCCGCGAGCACGCCCTTGTGCTGAAAAGGCACCGAGATAAATGATTCAGAATTATTTTTTCCGCGCGGAAACGAGCGCACAATGTTCTGGCTATCGCGAAGACCAAATGCGAGTTTGCCATTACGTAAAGAGTCGGCCGACAAACTGCGCACTACCGCGGTGCGCACGCCCGCAAGCGCAGCAGAATTTCCCACCGCAGCCAGGTAGTGGATGCCCCCGCCTTCCAAAATGCCAACAGCAACTCCAGTCGCGGTAGTGACGTTGTGTAAACGCTCCGCAATTATCTGGGATGTCCCTTCGACGTCCACCTCGCGCGCTTCGGTCAACTTTTGAATTTCGACAATTTCGGAGAGGATGCGCGTCGGATCCGCTTGCGGTTCGCTTCCTGCCAGGCGGTCGGTGTGCTGTTGAAGCACATAAGCCGCAGCCAGCAATTGCTGGAACGAGGTTTCATCGAGGACGGTTTTGCGCCGTTCTCTGGTTAACTCGGTCACTGGGCAGGTACTCCGTCGCGCAAAGGTACAGCCTGATTAAAAAGATTGTAATGCATTGGTCCAACACGTCGCGCCCGACTCTCGGGCTGCGGTGCGGGCAAAAGGGGGAAGTGCTGGCAGCCGTTCATCACGGCGCCGACCATGCCCAATTATCCCAGCCATACTCAGTTTTGGAAAGGGATTTTGCGGAATTATGCGGCATTTCGGAAGGTGCCATTGAGGCGGGGAAAGTGCGGGAGGTCCCAGCTTGGCGGCAATGTTAACACAATAGTTAATGGCAGGAACAGAAAGAAACGAAAACGAGGATACTTAAGAGCCACGCGCGATTTGTGTCAGAAATACTTTCAGGGCCTCTGCATCTTTATCCGACATTTCGGTGAATTGCAGTCCAATGCCAAATCCCGGGGTGCTGCTGACCACACGCGCCATGATCCAGAGCTTGCTTTCGCCGACCCAGAGTCCCACCCGCAAGGTCGTTTCTTTTTTTAGAGGAATCGCCATTTCTACAAAGCAACCGCCCAGGCTGATGTCGGCCGTTTTCCCCCATACAACCGCCGTATCCTGGGGATGCAATTCGACGGATCCCGCATACTTTAGGCGCGAATGAACGCGGCGGTCTTTTGGCCGGGAAAAGAAACCATCTTCTCCGGGGGCGGGAAGAGGAACCTTCCACAGGGGAGCTTGCCCGGCAACGCTGCATAAGCCGACGTGACCACTACTGGCGCTCCCAGTCTCGCCAATCCATCGAACTTGAAATCGTCCCTTTTTCTGTTCGTAAGTGAGTCCAATGATCTCTTCAGCCTTCAAATGCGAGGTCACTTCCCCGAGAAGAGCTCCCCCCTCAGAGACATTAATGGTGAACACATTTTCCGAGAAAGGACGTCCATTGGCATCGGTTCCAAAAATTCGGACTGGAACTCTCAGTTCAACCCGTGGGTGGCGACGTTTCCCCATATCTTTCAAACCGGAGACAGTATGGAGGGGCCCGAGTATCTGGAGACTTTCGTAGAAGAGTGTATCTGAAGCCGGTCGCGATGGGAAAAGGATGCAAATGCTTGCAATTGACAATTCAAGAACTCCAACCCCATTCCGGAAGTTTCCATTGCGACAACTACTTGTGGCCGCCGCCGAAAGGCGCGGAGATTGCTCTATAAAAAGGCGAAGTCAGAGATACCGCTACGGGCCCTGCCAGCGCAGTATCCAGGCCGCTGTCCATTCTAGAGAGAGGTACGAGGTTCTGATGGCGTACAAGGAAACGTTTTGGATGGCTTGCGATTCGACTGAGCAATTGCGGGCAGAATACGGCCCGTTCCACACGCGTGCTGAGGCCGAAATCGAGGCCCAGAAGCTCGGCTTTGGATTTTTGCTTCGCTACGAACATATGATTGGCGATGGCGACGAGATCAAAGAAGTACGGTGCGTGTTTATCGAGTTGGATAGTTCAATGCCGCCCCTGCGGGCGATTCGCAGGCTTCATACACGATGTGCCACTTGCGGAGAAACAGCGGTTCATGATGAGTCGTGGAGGGCCGAGGTCTGGGCCGACATCCATGAGTTTGAACACAGCCGCCATCGCGTACGTCTATTCGAGCAAACGCGTTCCGAAGGACTAAAAGAAATTGGGAACTGGCGGGATGCCTGCGCGTGAGCTGATGTTACCCATATTGCTTTGTGCTGCCAGCGAGCATCTGTGGTGACAGTTGACTCGCGGCAGGTTCATCCAGCATCCAGATCAATCTGCCGGATGCTGGACGAATTGTTTGTGCCGGCAATCCGCTGGCGCTGTTCTCGAGCACTTCTTTCACGATCGGCGCCTTCTCCGCGCCGGTCGCCAGAAACATCACAGTCGCAGCATTGTTCAGAACAGGAAATGTCATGGTGATGCGATCGGTCTTGAATTTCTCTACCCAGTTGGCCACCACTAGATGGCTTCTTTCCCGCAATGCCCCAGAGAGCGGAAAGAGCGAAGCAGTATGCCCGTCAGGGCCCATTCCGAGCAATACGAGGTCAAAGCGGGGGAACTCCCCTGGGCTTAGCTTGAAGAACCCTTTTATCTGCTTTTCGTAATTTCGTGCGGCGCTTTCAGCGCTGGCATCTTCGGAATGAACCCGAAAAATATGGTCTTCGGGCACGCCTAGTTTCGTGAGCATGCTTTCCCGTGCCATACGGTAGTTGCTTTCGGGGTCGTCAGGGGGAACGTGGCGTTCGTCTCCCCAGAAGAAATACGTTTTGGCCCATGGAATGGGCGGAACCTTGCCGCTGGCAAGCAGCGTGAACAAGCCCTTTGGGCTCGATCCTCCGGAAAGGACAAACGTGAATCTTCCATGGTCTGCGACTGCTGCGTTGGCGATTTCGGCGATCGTGTTTGCGGCAGACTGGAACAGGGAAGCCTGATCGCGGAAGACTTTAATTTCTTGCTTACCCTTCAAAATTAAGCCGCCTTTTGCGCCGCACACCGGGCCGCACCCAGCAGAGCAATGTTGTCATTGATGATGACACTCACTGGCATGCTTTCTAATAGCGGCTGCATGCGCCCTTTTCCAATGAAACACTGCATAAATAAAGGCCCTGAGAGCTTCGGCAGGATTTTTGGAGCGATCCCTCCGCCGAGATAGACTCCACCGGTCGCCATAACTTTGAGGGCCAGATTGCCGGCCTCGGCAGCGTACACGGAGACAAACAGATCAAGGGCTTGCTCGCATAATCCGCACTTGCCTGCGATCGCGGCGCTCGAAATTGCCGCCGCTGCGTCTGCGGATAACATTTCGTCGCGCAGCCACTTCGGCTCGGATCCTCGCCCGGTATCGCGCAGGAAATTGAAAACATTCACGAGGCCCGGTCCGGAGGCGATTCGTTCCCAGCTGACATGTCCGAAACGAACGCCGAGATAGCGCAGGAGATCAATCTCTAACTCGCTGCGCGGGGCAAAATCAGCGTGGCCACCTTCGCAGGCGAAAATGTGATGCTGGCTTCCGTCCCAGTACATGCCAGCTTCACCCAGCCCAGTTCCGGCCGCGATAATGGCCCGATTGCCAACGCCAGCACTTTTGATTTTGTTGAGCGCGACTACCTCCTCAGGACGCAGTGCGGCCACTCCCCACGCGTTGGCTTCCACGTCGTTGATCAATACCGCATTTTTGATTTTGAGGCCTTCCGCCAGGCGCTTCGATTCGATGATCCAAGGAAGGTTCGAGGTTTCTACTCGGCCATTCCGCACTGGCCCGGCAATTCCAAAGCAAGCGAAGTCAGGACGCACGTCCGCAGAGGCGACAAACTTGCTAACGATTTCATCGAGACCGGTGTATTCGCGGCTGGGAAAAA
>JBEEGK010000177.1:0-5644 GCA_041166845.1 Acidobacteriaceae bacterium | reverse complement strand
AGAAATTACATTGAGCGTTGAAGCGCTTCCCGCCTTTTGGATCGTCAGCAATACGGATCGCTGGCCGTTGACGCGCACGATGTTGGTCTGCGGAGGGAAACCATCGCGCACCCAGGCGACGTCTTTGATGTAGATCGTCGTGCCGCCAACGGTCTTGATCGGAATACGGTTCAGATCTGCAATTGTTTGCGGCGCTGCGTTGGGAATAGATACATCGTATTCTTTGGGTCCGATCTTGGATGTTCCTGTGGGAAGAACCAGGTTTTGCACGCTGATCGCATTCACAACATCCAGCGGAGACAGTCCCTTCGACTGCAGCGCTGTCGTATTCAGATCAACCTGAACTTGGCGCTGTTTACCACCATAGGGATAGGGCACGGAAGCTCCGGGCACGGTGATGAGCTGCGTCCGGATGAAATTCAAACCATAGTCGTTCAGTTGCTGCTCCGAAAGATTTTGCCCTGACAGAGCTAACTGGAGCACAGGCACGCTCGAAGCGCTATACGCAAGAATGAGCGGAGGCGTCGTTCCCGCAGGCAATTGTCTGAGTTGAGTCTGAGAAACCGCCGTGATCTGTGCAATTCCTTGTTGAACGTTCGCAGTCGGCTGGAAAAACACTTTAATAACCGCAGTTCCATAGAGCGACTGGGATTCGATGTGTTCGATATTGTCGACGGTGGTAGTGAGCGATCGCTCCGTAATGGTCACGATCCGTGCGCTGATGTCCTCTGGGACAAGGCCGTTGTAGTTCCAGATGATGCTCACAACTGGGATTTCGATGTTCGGAAAGATGTCGGTAGGAGTTCGCACGATGGCGAGTCCGCCCAAGATCACGATGAGTATGGACATCACCACAAAGGTGTAAGGCCGCCGTAATGCTAGTCGAACAATCCACATATAACCTTCCCTGATTGGTCAATCACCGACGATCTTCGGTTCGGTGACCGCAGTCATTTAAGCCCGACGTTCCGATGTTCTGGAACTCTGAAATGCACGCCCGTTACCAAATCAAAGTGAGGGTGTTTAGGCGAGCATTTTCAGAAGCATGAGCAGACCTGGCGTTGAGCAAGCGTTAATGCAATCAAATGTGCGTCCCGCAGTTGACACGGAACGTCGGCATTTGGACTCGACTTGCTTTCTCGATTTCACCTCAGAGGCTCGTCTCACTGCTTGCCGGGTTTGGAATCGGAAATGCTTCTGATCCGTTGTAGTCCGACATCAACACTGTTCAGTCGGCGCAGGCTGTCACTATTCAGGAGACAAAAGAGACCATGAAACTTCTTACAGCAGACCACGCGAAACTTGGATTCATTGGACTCGGCGCGATGGGAAGCCGCATCGCACGACGCCTGCTTGATCACCGGTACCCACTCATCGCATACGACAGGAATATCGCTAAGGCGGAAGCCGTGACAGAAAAGCGAGGTCTCGTTGCTAAAAACATTGTTGAACTGGCAAGCACTGCCGACGTGGTTCTTTCGTGCCTGACCAACGACGAAGCAGTTCACAGCGTTTATGCGGGGACGGCGGGAGTTTTTGCTGGCGCGCGGCCAGGAACCGCCGTGCTAGAAATGAGCACCATCTCCCCAGAGAGTTCTCGGACATTACATCGACTGGGAGCTGAGAGGGGTATCGAAGTGTTGGATGTCGCTATCTCGGGCAGTACTCCTGCCGCGAAACAAGGCACCCTGACGCTACTGGCCGGCGGCAGCCAAGACTTGTTCCGCGCTGCAGAGCCAATATTCCAGGCGGTTGCAAAGCAATCGTTCCTTCTTGGCGGCTCCGGCTCCGGAACAGCCATGAAGTTAGTCGTCAACACGCTGTTAGGCGTTGGCATGCAAGCCATCGCTGAGGCCGTAGTCCTCGGGGAGACAGTTGGTCTGAATCGCGAACGCTTGCTTGAGGTATTGTCAAAAACCGCGGTGATCGCACCGGCTCATGTGGGAAAGCTGGCAAGAGTGGCGATCAACGATTACACACCACAATTTCCCCTTCGCCTGATGAACAAGAATTTCCAGTTGATTCTAAGTGCAGCTGCGGACGCGCATCTCGCCATGCCTATGACTGAAGCGGCATTTCGGGTAAATGCGGAGGAGTTGGCACGGCACGATGGAGACGACTTCTCCGCTGTTCTGCGGCTAATGGAAGATGTCGCTGGTATCGCAGAAATTCAGTCCGTCTCGATGACGAGTTAATCGTAGGGCGCCCTTTGCGGACGACGCGACCGTACTAGTAGTGAAATGTAGTTTTGCTCGAAACTGAGAGTTTTCACGCCTTAATCTCTGGCTACGGCTTATCTGCGGCCGGGATGGGAAGCTTCTCCTCGATCTTCAGGATTTTCTTCGGCACATGCTTCCGGAACCCCATCACAACGTCCACGGGTGGACACTCAGTCGATATGTTGACGGCGCTGGAGTGACGACCCTCCCGAATTCGCGGCGGACACGCACATAACCCCGCAGGATGAAACAAATCAAAGGGTTTTTTTCGTCCGCAATGTTTGGAACGCAACTTGCATTTCAGGAAGCGAAGGAGATACACATGAAATTCGTCAATCGAATAGCAATTTACGCTGTGTTTTCAATGACCCTAATGGGATCTGCGTTTTCCCAGAAGGTCCAAACCGATTTTGACCACCAGGCCAATTTCTCTCAGTACAAAACCTATTCGTGGCAGGAAATCAAGGTCGCGAATTCCCTCTGGGACCCTCGAATCAAGAATGCGGTGGATGCCCAGTTGTCAGCTAAGGGCTGGACTCAAGTTGCGAGCGGCGGCGATGTCGCCGTGGTAGCCATTGCGACGACTCATACCGAACGGACGCTTCAGACTGTCTATGACGGTATTGGTGGGGGATGGCGTTGGCGCGGATTTGGTGGAATGGGCGACGCTACCACCACCGAGCAAGACTACAAAGAAGGAACTCTCGTCGTTGACATGTACGACGCAAAAACCAAACAGTTGATCTGGCGCGGCAGTGCCGAAGACACCGTGTCCGACAAGGCAGAGACAAACGAAAAAAATCTGGAAAAGGGTGCGGCAAAAATGTTCAAAAAGTTCCCTCCGCAGGCCGCCAAGGGCTCATTACCCTTGCCGCCAGGATAGTTTTCAACTGAGCATTACTGAGGAGATAGGAATGGAAACCCGCAAGCTGGGCAATTCTGACTTACACATTACTCGAGTGGGCTACGGCGCATGGGCCATCGGAGGTTCCGGTTGGCAGTTCTCCTGGGGATCGCAGGACGACGAGGAATCGATCGCCGCCATTCACCGTGCGCTCGAACTTGGCGTCAACTGGATTGATACGGCCGCGGTTTACGGTCTGGGACACTCCGAAGAAGTGGTTGGCCGTGCTTTGAAGGATTGGCGAGGTTCCAGACCTTACGTCTTTACCAAGTGCGGCCTCCGCGGTAATGCCAGGGATGAGGTGCAGAAAGTATTAAAACCGGATTCGATTCGGGGCGAAGTCAATGACAGTCTTCGCCGGCTTGCCGTTGACGTGATTGATCTGTACCAGATCCACTGGCCTCCCGACCCTGATTCCACCGAACTGGAGGAGGGGTGGTCCACGCTCGCCGACCTGAAGCGCGAAGGCAAGGTGCGCTGGATTGGAGTTTCTAACTTCAATGTCCAGCAACTGCACCGCGCAGAGGCCGTCGCTCCCATTACTTCGCTGCAGCCTCGGTACTCGCTCGTGCACCGCGAGATCGAAGACCATCTTCTGCCTTTCTGCAGGCGAGAGAACATCGGAGTAATCGTCTATTCTCCGATGGCTTCCGGTCTCCTGACTGGCGCGATGACCCACGAACGCGCCGCAAAACTGCCCAAGGATGATTGGCGAAGCGGTCATCCCGACTTTACCGAGCCGCAGCTTTCTCGAAACCTGGCGTTGGTGGCCGTTTTGCAGGAAATTGCTAGGCGTCACAACCGGTCAGCCGGAGAAGTCGCAATCGCCTGGACACTGCTCCATCCCGCGGTGACTGGCGCGATCGTCGGCGCCCGCAATGCGCGGCAGGCAGACGGAGTCATGCGGGCTGGCGAGCTGCGCCTCTCGGATGAAGACGTAACCGAGATCGAAACCTTCCTCATCAAGATCGCAGCGTGAAAAACAAACAGCCATAAGTCCGGGTTAGCGTTGAAAGGAGAATATAGTGAAACGCACTCTTCAGAAAATACGCCTCGCAGTCGCGTCGATGCACCCTATTGCCCTGGCCTTAGTCACACTAGGGGCAGCCATGCCAGTTGCGGCACAAGTAAAAGCGAGTGAGACTGTCATTGAGAAGGCTACGGAGCAATTTGAGGATAGTCCCCTGAAGATTGCTTCCCTGGACAAAAGTTTATTCATGTTTTCCGGGGACGGAGGAAACGTTACGGCGATCGTCGACGATGGCAGCACATTGCTGGTGGACAGTGGAATACCTTCGCGCACTGTTGAGCTGAACGACGCGGTGTTCAAAATGACGAAGCGTCCCGTCACACGGGTGATCAATACTCATTGGCACTTTGATCACACCGGGGGAAACGTATTCTTTGGCTCCTCAGGGGTTACCATCATCGCGCAGCAAAACGTAAAAAAGCAGCTGTCGTCGTTGCATGAGGTTCCCTTCGTTGGCTTGCGCGATGGCCATTATCCGGAGCAGGCGCTCCCAACAGTAACGTATGAGAACACAATGACGTTGCGTCAAGGTTATCAGCAGTTGACATTGGCCAACTACGGATCTGCACATACGAATGGAGACACGATCATTTATATCGCGCCGGCGAACGTCGCGGTCATAGGTGACATTTTCTCGAATGCCTTCTATCCCATCATAGATCTGGCGTCAGGTGGATCGATCGATGGCATGATTTTTTTAGTCAACCGAATTCTGGCCCAAACCGACGAGCGGACAAAGATCGTCCCCGGGCATGGACCAGTAGCCACGCAAGCTGATCTACAAGCCTATCGCGACATGCTAGTGCAGGTTCGGCGGCGCATCCAACAGATGGTAGCGGAAGGAAAGACGATGGACGAAGTAGTGGCCGCCGCGCCGACCAAGGACTTCGATGCCAAGTGGGGTAGCGGCTACGTAACTCCGGATGTCTTTACTAAAATCGTATTCAGCAGTCTGATCGAGAGCAATACGAAGCGGTAGCCGCATCACACCACGAGTGCCAGAAGAGCTCGTCGCACCTCTAAAACTCTCAGACTCACTTTGCTCCGAGACCGGCTACTTGAACAGGATCTTGGCCATCATCCCTTTGTCCTCGTGATTGAGTAGATGACAATGGAATACCGACATACCTTTGATGACCGGGTCGGTGAGGTCCAGAATTACATCAACGGAGCCACGATACGGAACGTTCACAGTGTCAAGCCACGCAGGATGCGAGAGCGGAACACCGTTTTCCGCGTAAGCCAGGAAGTGGACCTGGTGGATGTGGAATGGATGTAGTTCACCCGTCTGATTGACAATTCGCCAATGCTGATACGTGCCTGAGCGAGCGCTCGTCATCGGACTTGCATCCGGCGCGAACTTACGGCCGTTGATGTAAAAGCCGTTCTTGTCTTCTGTGAAGGTGACAGTGAAGTTCGGCGCTGTCTTCTTCAGTGGCTCAGCGTCGAGCCGCTTGTAGAGTGGCGGGCGGGCGTCAATCGCGTGCATTT
>JBEEGK010000176.1:0-4176 GCA_041166845.1 Acidobacteriaceae bacterium | reverse complement strand
ACCGCATAACCGGTACGACCATGCCCGTTTTGGAATTTCTCCTTGAGCCCAATGAGTCCATCGTTTCCGAAGCCGGAGAACTCTCGTGGATGGGCAGTTCGATCCAGATGACCACCCACACACAGTTTGCCGGCGGTGGGGGGCTGTTCGGCGTGCTGAAGCGCGTAGCCGGGGGCGGATCGATTTTCATGACTGAATACCGAGCTATTGGGTCTGGCGGTGAGCTGGCCTTCGCAACCAAGCTCCCCGGCCACATCGTCCCAGTCGAAGTTTCCCCGGGACACGAATACATGATTCACCGCCATGGATTTCTCTGTGCCACACCTCAGATTCAGATTGGAGTCGGCTTCCAGCAATCGCTCGGGGCCGGCATCTTTGGCGGGGATGGCTTCCTACTACAAAAACTGAGCGGACAAGGCACCGCTTGGCTAGAGCTCTCAGGAGAACTTGTCGTGCGGGACCTAAAACCCGGCGAGACTTTGCGCGTTCATCCTGGGCATGTAGGCGCTTTTCAGGCCAATGTTTCGTTCCAAATCATGACCGTGCCGGGCATCAAGAACATGATCTTCGGGGGCGATGGACTGTTCCTCGCGGCTCTCACTGGCCCGGGAAGAATTTGGTTGCAGACGCTGCCCATCGCAAGGTTGGCTCACGCCATCGAGAAATATTTGCCGCATGAAGCTTCGAGACGTACCGTGGAGGGCGGGGTAGTTGGAGGAATTGTCGGTTCTATTTTAGACGGCATGAAGTGAGCCGAATGTAGCGGTGGTAACGGATATTCGTATCTTTTTCCGGAAATTCAGGAGCGACTTTCGAATTAGTTCCTGGGCGAGAGATAGAACGCAACAGCTTCGTCAGTATCGTCAAAAGAATGTCTGAGCTTCGGGTTGCTGTCCGGGAGAGCCCCGTGCTTCCACTGATTTAAAATCCGTGGCGTTCATCGAAGGCCTGATGAGTTGAAGTTCGGGCCACCTTTCCGCTGGCAAACTTACAATACAATCATCGCAATGAATTTCAGTGAGGTTCTACGGGGAGTAGAGGTCATTTCGCAAGATGGCGATGCGGATGTCCGTGGATTGGAATATGACTCCAGGAGCGTCAAAAAGGGCGATGTTTTCGTAGCCATTCGTGGCGAATCCAGCGATGGCAACAGGTTTATTGACCAGGCAATCGCACGTGGCGCCATCGCGGTGGTTACCGATTCTCCGGCCGAGAAGCCACGAAAAGGAACAGTGTGGGCGCAGGTCGTAAATGGAAGCACAGCGCTTGCGCAACTTAGCCGGAATTTTTATGGAGCTCCAGCCGACAAACTCCGAATCACGGGCATCACCGGCACAAACGGAAAAAGTACCACCGCTTTTATTTTGGAAGCAATCCTGGCCGCTGCAGGACGCAAGAGGGCTCTTATCGGAACAATCGAGTATCACGTTGCGGGCAAGATTTTGCCGGCACCGCACACCACGCCAGAATCCCTCGATCTCAATCGCATTCTGTCCGAGGCCCTCGAGGATGGGGCTGGCGACGCCGTCATGGAGGTTTCGTCGCATGCTCTCGCGCAACAGCGGGTTTACGGAATACCATTCGATGTCGCCGTTTTCACGAATCTCACGCGCGATCATCTCGATTACCACCATACGATGGAGGAATATTTTTCGTCCAAACAGATTTTGTTTCGAGGATGCGGATCCAAGCCGCCGCGGGTGGCGGTCTTGAATATTGACGATCCCCGCGCATCGGACTTGGCGGCGTTGGGCGCGGAAGTTGGCTCTGAAGTACTCACCTATGGACTAGCTCAGGGAGACTTTCACGTTGCAAGATTGGAAATCTCGTCCTCGGGCACAAAATTCGCCATGGTAACGCCACAAGAAACTTTCAACATATTTTCGCCGCTGATAGGAGCAGTGAATGTTTACAACATTCTCGCGGCCTCGGCAGCGGCCCGTGCTCGCGGCTGCCCCGCGGATGCACTTATAAAGGGAGTCGCGACTCTCTCCCGCGTTCCTGGCCGCTTTGAGCGGGTGGATTGCAAACAACCATTCACGGTGGTAGTGGACTATGCCCACACCGACGATGCCCTGCGCAATCTCACCGTGCTGGCGCGCGAATTTGTACGGCAGGGGGGACAGCAAGGGCGCGTGATCATGGTTTTTGGCTGCGGAGGCGATCGCGACCGCAGCAAGCGCCCGCTTATGGGCGAGGCGGCGGGACGCGGCAGTGATTTTGTTGTCTTGACCTCTGACAATCCTCGCAGTGAGGATCCGTTGGCGATTATGAATGATGCGCTGGTGGGCTTGCAGCATAGCGGGGCAGAATACGTAATGGAGCCCGACCGCAACGCGGCAATCAAGTTTGCGTTGAAGAAAGCTGCTCCTGGAGACATTGTGCTCATCGCTGGCAAGGGCCACGAGAAAGTGCAGATCACGCGCCAAGGCTCGGTCCCCTTCGATGATGTGGAAGTCGCTCGCAACCAATTGCACGCGGCGGGATATGCGTGCGAGGTGGCGAACGCTTCGAATTGGAAGACTTCATGAAGTTGCCGGTCTCGCGCATTAAGAAAATTCTCTCAGCATCTGGCGATTTTCAGTCAGACTCGCTCGCGGAAACGTACTCAATTGACTCTCGCACCATTGGCTCCGGCGCACTTTTTTTCGCGGTACAAGGCGAGCGGCTTGACGGTCACGGTTTCGTCGAACAGTCCTTGCAAAAGGGAGCCGTCGCTGCCGTCGTCCGGAAAGATCAACTGGCCCGCTTCCCCGATAAATCGCGGCTGATCGCAGTGGACGACACGTTGATTGCGTTGCAAACTCTGGCTTCGGCGGTCCGGCGATTGTGGGCTAGGCCTTTGGTGGGAGTGACTGGGTCCGCGGGAAAGACCACTACCAAGGACGCCATTGCGCATGTGCTTGCTTCTTGCTATCGAGTGCTGAAATCCGAAGGAAACTTCAATAACCATTTCGGATTGCCGCTCATGCTTCTTAAACTCGAGCCAGAGCATGACATTGCAGTAATCGAAATGGGTATGTCGCATGCTGGCGAAATCGCGGCCCTGGCAAAGATCGCGCACCCCGAAATCGGCGTCGTCACTAACGTCGCTCCCGTTCATCTGGAATATTTCAAATCTGTCTCCGACATCGCGCGTGCAAAATACGAGCTTATCCAATCTCTGCCAGCGAGCGGAGTTGCCATCTTGAACGCGGATGATGAATTCGTCTCTCAATTCGGACGCGACTTTCGCGGCAAAGTAATCACTTACGGCACCAATCCCACATCAAAAGTTAGGGCCGAGAAGATTGAATCGCAGGGTTCCGCAGGGTCTGCTTTCGATATTGTCATCGGCGACATCCGCGAAAAAGCCACCCTGCCACTGGTGGGAAGCCACAATGTCCTGAACGCACTGGCTGCGGTCGCTGTCGCAATCGAGCGCGGACTCACTCCGAAAGAAGCAGTCGCGGCTCTAGCCACTCTTTCTCCCGCGGATAAGCGCGGACAGGTGCTCCAACTCGGCAACATCACCGTCATCAACGATTGCTACAATTCCAATCCAAAGGCCCTGGATGCGATGGTTGATGCCTTAGCAACCATGGTTGCGAAGCGACGTATTGTTGTGGCCGGAGAAATGTTGGAACTGGGGAACGCCAGCGAGGAACTGCACCGCAGTTCCGGCAAGCATGCGGCGACGAAAAAGATGGATATCCTGATAGGCGTTCGCGGTGCCGCGGCCGCCATGGTGAGCGCTGCTAAGCAATCGGGGATCGCCGCAGAGTTCGTGGCTTCTCCGGAAGAAGCTGGCGAATGGCTGGCCGCAAATGCCAAAGATGGGGATGTTGTGCTGCTGAAAGCGTCGCGCGGGGTGAAGCTTGAAAAAGCGCTCGAAGTCTGGAAGTCGCGCGTCGGCAAGACCGCTGCCGCGGTAAAGACTGGCAACTGAGGTCCGGAGGCTGATTGCTCTATTGGCTGTTATATCTGAAACTGTTTCACTATTTTCCGCCATTCCGGATATTTCGCTATCTGACCTTTCGCACAGCGTTTGCCAGTTTGACTGCACTTTTTACGGGACTGCTTATCGGTCCTCTCATCATTAACCGGCTGCGAGATTTTCAGATCAGCCAATATATCCGCGAGGAAGGACCGAAAGGCCATCAAAAAAAGGCGGGCACGCCGACCATGGGCGGCCTG
>JBEEGK010000175.1:0-26825 GCA_041166845.1 Acidobacteriaceae bacterium | reverse complement strand
GCGCAATCGTGCATGTTTGCCAAAACCCGTTTTTTTTCAACGCTTGCGCCATGAAAGCCTCTCTGTACTACCGCTGTGTCTCTTCGACCATGGCGAGCGTTTCCGCCATTCAAAGGTTCGATGCAGACACGTGCATTTTTGTGCATCTAAACTTGCAGCACTAGACTACCAAAAAGATAGCGAGAGCAAACTGCATGCGTAAACCCTCCCTTTTCCGGTCATCGAGCGCGCTCCCGGCACTGTGTATTTTGATCGTAGTTTCCACTTTGAGCTTCGGACAGTCTGCGGACCAGAAGCCAGGCGACCAGAGCGCTGGGAACGAACAGTCCCGTGAACAATCGCTGGAGACACTCAAGGTCAATGTCAACGTGGTGCAGCTTTTTTTCAACGTGAAGGACAAAAAGGGTGGGCTGATTCCGAACCTCACCAAAAATGACTTTCAAATTCTTGAGGATGGCAAGCCGCAGACCATCAAGTACTTTACGGCGGAGTCGAATCTCCCGCTGACACTTGGCATACTGATTGACTCCAGCGGCAGCCAGGCTCGCGTCCTCGACATGGAGAAACAGGTTGGCGGTGAGTTTCTTAGCCAGATCATGCGTGAAAAAGACCTGGCGTTCGTGCTCGACTTCAACGTGAACGCCAATCTGTTGCAGGACTTCACCAGCTCCGTCCACCTGTTGAAAGTGGCGATGAACAGTACGACCATTAACACTGGAGGTGGCGGCGGCGTAATTCCAGGCATGGGCGGTGGTCCCGTCCCCACCGCGAATGGGCCGAAGGGGACCGTGCTCTACGACGCCATCTACCTCGCCTCGCACGATGAGCTCGCCCAGCAGGTAGGACGCAAGGCCATGATCATCCTTACCGACGGAGAAGATCAGGGAAGCCAGCTTAAGTTGAAAGACGCCGAAGAAGCGGCGCAGAAATCAGACAGCATTGTTTACGTTTTACTTTGTGCAGACCGCGGTTTTTACGGAGGATTTGGCGGCTTCTCCGGCGACAGCGAAATGAAGAAGTTAGCCTCAGAGACCGGCGGACGGGTCATCGAAGTCGGAAACAAAATGGATAAGCTGAAGGCAGCCTTCGATCAGATTTCCAACGAGCTTCGCAGTCAATACAACATCGGCTACACCCCGGTGAACACCGCGCTGGATGGCACTTTCAGGAAGGTAGAAGTTCGGCCTAGTACTAAAGAATATAAAATCCAGGCGCGCTCGGGCTACTACGCTGTGCCGAAGCACGAGTAATTTGTCGGAGAGGCGCTATTGCGCGATTGCGTAATAGCCGTGGCGGCTGCGAATCCTCAGTCCCTTGTGATTCTGGGCGATGATTTCAATCGAATGGAATCGGCCAGGGCCGCCGAGTTCGGCGGGTTTATACGAGAGCGCATATTGACTGCGTAGTTCATTCTGAATTTCCGCGAACGCATTGCCTACGTCCCTGATCTGAAAGGGAAAGAAGGCGCGCCCTCCAGTAGCTTCTGCGATGCGCTGCAACACTTTGTCTCCCCGGTCCGGGCTTCCACTCACATTCGTACTGATGGTGTAAACGACGACCTCCGCGCGCTGCGCCATCTCTATGGCTTCCTCGCGCGATACGTGGCTTTGATTATCGTCGCCGTCGCTAAGAAGGATGACCGCCCGCCGCACCGCGATGTCCTGTTGCTCCTTCAAAAGCTTGTCACGACATGCGAAGTAGAGCGCATCGTACATGGCTGTACCGCCGCCCGGCCGCAGCGCGCGAACGCCCCCTGAAAGCGCTTCAGTATTGTCGGTAAAATCCTGCGTAACTTCGGGCGTGACGTCGAAGCCGACCACAAAAGCCCGGTCATACTTCGGACGTATGGTCTGGCTCAGAAACTCTATCGCGGATTCCTGCTCAAACTTAAAGCGGTCGCGGACTGAGTTGCTCGCGTCCACTAAGAGCCCGACCTGCAGAGGCAGATCGGTTTCGCGATGGAAACTGCGAATCTCCGTTGCCGGCTTGTTGTCATCCAGCACCTGGAAATCATTTTTCTTCAGATCGTTTACATAGTGTCCATGGCGATCCGTGACCGTGAACACGACGTTGACCTCGTTGACGGTGCGTCGGATCGTCGTGTCTGCTGGTTCAACGGGTGCCGCGGTTTCGTCGGACCCGGATTGAGGCGGTGACTTTGGGCTCTCCGATTTGGCATCCGCGGGCGCGGGAGCCGGCGCGACTGTTGGGGCTGGAGGCGGAGGTTTCTTTTGCTGCCGCACCGTGGAGGAAGGCGCGGAAGGCAAAGTATCCGCCTGAGGAGTCTGAGGGGAATCCTGCTGCGCACAGAGGCCAGTCGTTATCGCCCAGCTCGCAAAAAACAGAATCAGGCCGCGCAGCTTCATCGGTGTGCTCATTATATCTGCAATGAGAAAGTGACTTCAGTCGCTGCCGACCTGACGGAGAAAGTCTTCCAACTCGGAAGGAAGCGGAGCCGCAAATGAGAGGGCCTCACCACTACGAGGATGCTCGAATCGCAACGCGGCGGCATGCAGAAAATTTCTCGGAAGAGTAAACCTGGTTTGCTGCCCTCGTCCTTGCGTCTCGCGAATTTCGCGGGGAGCGCCGTAGAGCGTGTCTCCCACCACAGGATGTCTCAGGGACGAAAGATGCACGCGGATCTGATGAGTGCGTCCAGTATCAATCTGCACTTCAAGCAAGCTGAACTTGCCGAAGCGCGACTCCAGACGGCGCTGCACCTTGTAATGAGTAATCGCCTCGCGTCCCGCGCCGCGCGTCGTCATGCGCGTTCGCCGGACTGGGTCGCGGCTGATGCTGCTGCTCACCGTTCCCTTTTCTTTTTCCATCCATCCATGCACCAGCGCAATATAAGTCTTCTTAACTTTGCGAGCGGCGAACGCCGCAGACAACCGGCGATGTGCTTCGTCATTTTTCGCCACGACGATGAGTCCGCTGGTGGCTTTATCCAGCCGGTGCACAATTCCCGGACGCAGTTCTCCGCCAACATCCGAGAGCTTGGCAAAGCGATGTAGAAGCGCATTGACCAGCGTGCCGCGGTTGCGTTCCGCCTCGGTTGCACCTGCGCCCGCATGCACCATCATGCCGGAGGGTTTATTGATCACTGCAAGATCATCGTCTTCGTAGAGAATGTCCAGCGGAATTTCTTCCGCCATCGCGCGCAGCGGCGGCAGCTGAACTTCTCCTAAGACTGAGATTTGGTCACTAGCGTGCAAACGAATAGACGCTTTTGCAGGGGCAGCGTTCACCGTCACGTGCTGCTGGGCAATGAGCTGCTGCACGCGGGCGCGGCTGGTCTCCTGGAGATGAGAAGCGAGGAATTGATCTAGACGCTTGCCTGCGTCTGCGGAGCTTGCCACAAAAGTCTTAGGGAATTCAGACGCGGACATGACGTCAATATTTCAGGAAACGAATCAAGTTCACCAGAGTGGCGCGCCGTGGGTTGTCAAAATGTGGTATCCGAGAAACACGATCGCAACGAGAAGAAGAATCAAAAGCCAGAATGTCCATTTCTCGGTCACGGCGGAAGCATACGCTTTTCGCCGGGCCGGCTCAAAGTATTTACGCAGCTACCCTGGGGGTCGGGAGAGCCTTCATCCGCAAGCGAAGGCTAACGCTGCTTCAGGGCGACATCGGCAGGCCTGTCATTATCGGGCGGCAACGACAGGAAGAGTCTTGGCCGTGGGACGCAGCCACCAGATCACCCCGCCACCCAGCACCAGGCAAATGGATATGAGCTGTGTGCCGGTCATGACGCCGCCGAATACTTCGCCGCGTCCGGGATCGTCGCGCAGGTATTCCAGAAAAAAACGCGCCACGCCGTAGAGGAAAAGATAGGCCCCAAAAACCTGGCCATCGAATTTCTTACGCTTGAACATCCACATCAGAATAAAAAAATTGGCCAGCTCGACTGCGGATTCGAACAGCTGCGTCGGTTCCAGGGACTGATTCAGCGGCGTTCCAGTCCAGTAGTTTGCGAGCGGATTTGTGAACGTCACTCCCCAAAAATGATTTGTGGGCTTGCCGTAACAACATCCGGCGGCGAAACATCCGACCCTTCCAATCGCGTGTCCGATTGCCAGTCCCGGCGCGAATGCGTCGCAGGTGGCGAGCGCCGGCATGTGATGTTTCCGGATGTACCAGGCGGCGGCAGCGAACGCGCCGATCAACCCTCCTGAAAATACTCCTCCGGCTTGCAGTGTGCTTATGCTAAAGATCTCGCGCGGGTTCGCCGCGTAGATACTCCAATCGTTAATGATGTAGAGCACTTTGGCGCCGACGATTCCGAACAGCACGACCAGAATCCCGAAGTTCCATGCGTGTTCAGGATTGATCCCCTGCCGCTCGGAGTTGCGCACGCTGATCCACAGACCGACGAGGACGCCGATCGCGACCAGAAGCCCATACGTGGGCACACTAAAATTGCCGATATGAAAGAGTCTGGGGAACACTAGTGAGTTGGATGCAATACCACGGGAATTTGTTCCAGCAAGTCTAACAAACAGCTGGGAGGATTGCAGGAAGAAGTAAAAGCCGACCCACGAAACCGTGTGATGGGCCGAGAATGAACCCGTCGGTAGACGTTGGGAACCCGCCGCGACCCATTAGGCATCTCCGCATGGCGGAGCACTGCACACCGGATCGTAATTTACGAGTCAGGCCCCCGTTCATTCAGTGTTTGTTCAAAAATCGGTGACCACCAGCACCAACTTAGTAGGACGGCTTTCACCTTGGATGCTAGGGAAACAGCGAAAGTTTCGCAAGAGGGAAAAGCGAAAAAGTTGGAACTCCGCTTGCCAGCAACTTTGGTTACATGACTTCCCAGAGAAAATTGCAATAGCAGAGAAAGCGAGTTTAAGCGCGCAGCAATACTATCGGCGTGACCGAGCTTCACCGCACTATCCAGCGCGTCGGCGGTCTTCTAAAACTTCATCGAGCGCATTCGACAAGTGCAATGCGCGCTGGCGGTAATCCGGAGTGGCTCCGTCCACCTTGCGCTTGATCAAATGAAATTCGTCAGCAATATTCAGCGCAGCTAATACCGCCAGACGCGCGGTATCCACCGTGTGGGTTTGCTCGGCGACCGCTCGCATCTTGGTGTCAACATAATCCGCGAGCTTCAGAATGTATTCCGGATCGGAGCCGCGCAGATTGTAGCCCTGGTCGAAAATTTCGACCCGCACGCTGTTGTTATTCGGATCGCTAACCTGGGGTTGTTTGACAGCAGTAGCCATAGTCTCGCCCTCTCATCGGCCAGATGAAAATTCATCGCAGCGCGCAACTTAGCTCGCGGCCTGCTCATCAGCAATCGTTTCAATCTGTTGCAGCATTTTTTCTACACGCCCGCGAATTTCTTCGCGCTCCCGGCGCAGTTGCACCATCTCGCGTCGCAGAGTCTCGACTTGCTCTTCCCGCTCTTCGAGTTGCTCCCGAATCCGTTGCACATCGCGCTCGGCTGCCGTACGGGCCTCACGCGCGCTCTTGTATAACTCAATAGTGCGATAAACTTTGCTCTCAAGCGCCTGAAAATCGTCAGCCGGAACCAGCGTAGGTACCTCTTCAGCCATTCTCACCGCCATGGGTCGCTTCTTTCCCGAAAAAATTGAAAACTTGAGCGCAGTATACCGCAGAAAGCTGTGGACAGATCACCGGTTCGATGGAAAATAGGAATCACTTGGTCCTGATTTTGAGGCGCTGCAATTTTTCTGCCGCTGTAGCGAGCGTTTCATCTTTTTTGCAGAAGGCAAACCGTATCTGGCGCGCTCCATCTCGAGGATCGCGATAAAAACTTGAGCCGGGAACCGCAGCAACTCCGATTTCTTTGACCAGGTACCTTGTGAATTCCAAGTCATTTGCGAACCCAAATTCGCCGATGTCGGTCATCACGTAATACGCGCCTTGCGGACGAAAACATCGAAAGCCAGCATTGGTCAAAGCGGGTATAAGGAGGTCGCGGCGTTTGCGGTATCCCTCGGCCAGGCTGTGGTAGTAGCTTTTGGGTAAGGCCAAAGCGGTTGCTCCGGCTTCCTGCAGTGGCGCGGGCGCTCCCACGGTAAGAAAATCGTGCACTTTGCGGATGGCATCCGTGATCGCTGCCGGAGCAACTGTCCAACCGATGCGCCATCCGGTTACTCCGTAGGTTTTTGACATGCCGTTAATGGTGACCGTGCGCTCCGCCATGCCGTCCAGCGCAGCGATCGAAATATGGCGAGCCCCGTCGTAAAGAATGTGCTCGTAAATCTCGTCCGTGATGGCGAGAACGTTGAACTCCATGCAGAGGTCGCGGATCAATTCCAGTTCCGCTCTGCTGAACACTTTGCCGGTCGGATTATTCGGCGTGTTGAGGATGATTGCTTTAGTTTTGTCGTGAAATGCGGCGCGCAGTTCGTTCTCGTCGAATCTCCATTCGTCCTTCTCCGATTCCGGAGGGCGCAACTTCACAAACCGCGGGGCCGCTCCCGATAGAACCGCATCCGGACCGTAATTTTCATAGAAGGGCTCAAAGACAACGACCTCGTCGCCTTTGTCGCACACCGCCAGCAGAGTGGAAATCATGGCTTCGGTAGATCCGCAGCACACGGTAACCTGCGTTTCGGGATTGACTTCGATGCCTTCCCACTCTTGCATCTGTCGCGCGATGGCCTCGCGAAGATTCCTGGCTCCCCACGTAATTGCGTACTGATTGATATCGCGCGCAATCGCGTTCTGTGCCGCAAGCTTGATCTCGGAGGGAGCGGGAAAGTCAGGAAAACCCTGCGCGAGATTCACCGCGCCATAGAGCTTCGCCTGCCGTGACATGTCACGGATGACGGATTCGGTGAAGAGTCCGACCTTGTCGCTTAGGAAAGTTTTCTGGTGGATGATTTTCTTTTGAGAGACCGCGTCAGCCATGATGGGCTCAGGTTAGCACAGCGTTTTTACGCTCGCTGCGTGCCGCCTAGATCTTGCAGCGCGTTCACGATCAGCTCCGACCAGCCTGCCACTTCTTCTTCGCGCAGAGTGCGTTCGTAAGACTGGAATGTTGCTCGCAGGAGCAAGGAATATTTTCCGGCTGGGATTGCTCCGCCGCGAAACACTTCCACGGGGACGAAGCTTTGCATCTCGGGAATCTTCAGTTCGGAAATTGAGTGGCTGATCGTCTCGAAGTTAACTTCGTCCGAAAAGATGAAAGAAAAATCGCGTGCAACTGCGGGATAGCGCGAGAGAGGCTGGTACCGAACTTCGCGCAAACCGGCTTTGTAGATCTGCTCGCTGTAGATTTCGGCAATGAAAACTTCTTGCCGCAATTTTCGAGCCGCCGCAATCTCGGGATGCAATTGTCCGAACTGCGCTACCAGAGCCCCATCCATCACAGCACGTGCCGCGCGTCCGGGATGATAATAATCGGAAGTTGTTCCCTCAAACTTCAAAGTCTTGTACTGGAAGGCGTGCAGCAGTTGTTCCACGTCGCCTTTAAGATCGAAAAACGAAAGCGGACGCGCCTTCTGATGGGCATCCGGCAGCACCGCGCTTCCGGTCGCGCCCATACAAATCTGAGCCGACTGCACAGCTAGCTCGCCTGATCTTTCGAACACATTGCCGGCCTCGAACAAACGCACATTCTCGCCACCACGATTCAAATTGTAGGCGAGCATATTCAGCATTCCCGGCACGAGGGTCGGACGCATGACGGAAGCCTCTTCACTCAACGGATTCTCAAGTTCAAGCACCGGAACGGGAGAAAACTTCTCCGCATCCTCGTGCGAAATAAATGTTAGCGATATGGCTTCGTCGTAACCGAGGGCAAGCAGAGAAGAGCGAAGTTTTTTATCCTCGGCGGTGTGAGGTCTTTCAATGACCGACCCCGCATAAGGAGGCAACGTGTTGCTGAATTTGTCGTAACCGTGCAGGCGCGCAACCTCTTCGATGAGGTCAATTTCGCGCTCGACGTCCAGCCGCCAACTGGGGACGCGTACCGTGAACTCCGGTTCGCGCTCAGGCTCGGATATCAGTTCGAAGCCGAGGCGCTTCAGAATGCGCGTGATCTCGTTCACGGGCAGCGGCTCTCCGAGAATGCGATGAACCTCCGCCACTCGCAGAGCCACCGGAGCCTGATCGAGCGGACGGTCCATCACATCTATGATTTCGCCAACGAGTTCGCCGCCCCCGGAGTTGAGAATTAATTCCGCAACCCGGTCGCACGACAAAATCGTTGCCTCGAAGTCAGCGCCGCGCTCAAAACGATGGGAAGCGTCGGTGTGAATCCCGTGCCGCTTCGACATTTTGCGGACGGTTACCGGATCCCACCAAGCGGACTCGATCACAATGTTCCGCGTCTTGTCAGTGATCATCGTGTCCCAGCCGCCCATAACTCCGGCCAGCGCGACCGGCTTTTTAGCGTCGGCCACGACCAGGTCTTTCGCAGTCAGCTTGCGCTCCACACCATCGAGAGTTTTAAGTGTCTCTCCATCGCGCGCGTGGCGGACGACGATCTTTCCGCCTTGCAGCAGGTCGAGATCGAATACATGCGTGGGTTTACCCATCTCCCACAAGGTGTAATTTGTCGCGTCCACCGCGTTGTTGATGGGACGCTGATCTATCAAAGCCAAGCGCTGCGCAATGTTTGAAGGCGATGGCTTGACGGAAACATTTCGCAACACCCGCGCCGTGAATCGCGGACAGAGCGAAGGCTCGGCGATCTCAATGGAAAAAGCACTCTTGCCAGTCGCTTTTGGCAGAGCTGGAGCAATTGGCTTGAGCGGGAAATCGTACAACGCGGAACATTCGCGAGCCACGCCGTAATGGTTCATGGCATCAGGACGGTTAGTCGTGATCTCCATCTCGAAGACAGTGCTCTCGCCCTCGCCGCTGACAGACTCCACCGCGATTCCGGACAGAGTAAGGTCCTCCGCCAGTTGGTGATAGTTCACCTTCAGGTCAACAAAATCGCGCAACCATTGTGGGGAAAGTTTCATAGTTCGGAGCTTAAGGAGCTACTAGCTAAGAGCCAATAGCCGCTTATCGAAATTGCTGTAAGAACCGCACATCGCCCTGGAAAAAGTGCTGAATATCATCTACGCCGTATTTCAGAATCGCAATACGTTCCACGCCCATACCGAAGGCGAATCCGCTGACTTTTTTCGCGTCGTAGTCCACGAATCCATACACATTGGGATCAACCATGCCGCAACCTAAGAGCTCGATCCATCCGCTGGATTTGCAATTGGGACAGCGCGCCCCATCGCGGAATCCCTTTCCTCCGCAAAAAATGCAGCTGATTTGCACGTCAGCGCTGGGCTCGGTGAAAGGGAAGAACGAAGGATAGAACCGCGTTTTGACGCTCGATCCAAATAGCGCCTTCATGGCGTGATCGAGCGTTCCTTTCAGATCGCAGAACGTGATGTTGGTATCCACGGCGAGCCCTTCGACCTGGTGAAAAATTGGCGAGTGAGTAGCGTCGAGCGCGTCATTGCGATGAACTTTTCCCGGACACACTACGCGTATTGGAGGCTTCCTCTTCTCCATCGCACGAATCTGCACGGGAGATGTGTGCGTTCGCAGCAGCAAGCGATCACGCAACGGCTTCGATTCCTGGTTCGCAATGAACAACGTGTCCTGAGTATCGCGGGCAGGATGATCCGGAGGGAAATTCAATGCCTCGAAATTGTAATAATCAGTTTCAATTTCCGGACCTTCCTCAACCGAGTATCCAAGGTTGCGGAAAACGGAGACGATCTCATTCATCGTCTTGATGATCGGATGCTCTGCGCCCAAGGGACGTCGAATGCCGGGGAGGGTGATATCGAGTGGCCCGGAGGGAGGCCTTCGCTGTGTTGGAACGTGTTCGACTTCCTTTTTGGTAACCGATTTAGGAGCGGATCCAGCTCCATCGACCCGCCTTTTGGAATTCTCGACCTCAGACTCAACTTTCTGCTTTAGCTCATTTACGTTCGCTCCAACTTCCCGCTTTGCATCTTTCGGAGCAGCTTTCAGCCAGAGATCATTGAGTTGAGTGAGGACACCATTCTTGCGGGCCATCCAGCGGTCGCGAAAAGCCTTCCAGTCAGTTTCGTTCTTGACCTCTTTCGCTTCCTTTTCAAGCGCAGACAGCAGTTTCTGTGACTCTTTCGTCAGAGCCTTTGCCGAAAAATCGGTCAGTTTCGAAACCGTGTAGGCCATCTGCTATCTCAAATAAAAATGTCATCCCGAGCGCCAGCCGAGCCGCGCTAGCGCGGTGAGAACAAGTCGAGGGACCTGCTTCTTCTGAAAATGAAACCCGCTGCCGCTACGAAATAGGATTACAGCAGGTCCCTCGATTTGCAGTTCGGCGCGAGCGCCAAACCGTCTGCACTCGGGTGACAGAATAAATTTAGGGTTGAAAAGCTGCCGACAGGCTAAGCAGCCTTTGCGATCGAGCCCTTCGCCTGCTCCGCCAGCGTCTTAAACGCCGCTGCGTCATGCACTGCGATATCGGCAAGAATCTTTCGATCCAGCTCGATGCCGCTTAGTTTCAGCCCATGGATAAACTGGTTGTAGCTGAGGCCGTTGAGCTTGGCGGCGGCTCCGATGCGGACAATCCACAGCGACCTGAACTGGCGCTTTCTCTGCTTGCGGCCGGAGTACGCGAACTTCAGTCCGCGATCAACCGCCTCTTTCGCGGCGCGGTAGAGTTTTGATTTTGTGAGGAAGTAACCGCTTGCGCGATCAAGAATCTTTTTACGCTTCGCGCGGCGTTTGGTTCCGCGTTTTACACGAGGCATGGTGTAGCTCCTTTTTTGTTTACGATTACGGCGGCTGGAGGCAAGGATTCTCACTTTGTGAGTCTGGCCTCTTCACACGCCTGGACCACTGTTCTTCCTATGACCTGAAGAACGGGCTCGCAAAGTGCGTCAACGAGCGCACTATTTCTAAAACTAGTACGGAATCATCCGTTTGATTTTTGGAGCGTCGGCATCGCTGACCAGCGTGCTCTTCCCCAACTTCTTCTTCCGCCGCTTGCTCTTCGAGGTCAGGATGTGGCGCAAGTGGGAATGTCCGCGCTTCACCTTTCCGCTCGCTGTCTTCTTGAAGCGCTTGGCCGCGCCTTTATGTGTTTTCAGTTTCGGCATAAATCCTCGGAACAGGGTTTCGCAATAACTTCCCTGAAAAATTTCAAACTAAAACTTGGTTTACTGAGCAACTAAGCTTGATTCGCGCGTTGTTGCGACTGCGCTGCCGCCGTGGCTTGCTGCTTGACGCGGTCTTTTTCCTTTTCGCGATCCGACTTCTTAGGAGCGAGAATCGCATGCAACGTATTGCCTTCCTGCCTCGGACGAAACTCCACGATTCCGTTGTCGCCAATATCTTTGATCAACCGCTCCAGAATCTGACGTCCCAAATTCGTGCGGCTCATTTCACGTCCGCGGAAAAAGATCGTGGCCTTTACCTTGTCGCCATCTTCCAGGAAGCGTAGCACGTGATTCTTCTTGGTCTCGTAGTCGTGATCGTCCACATTAATGCGGAACTTCACTTCTTTAACTACGATCACCTTCTGATGTTTTTTGGCCTCCCGTTCCTTCTTCTCCTGCTGATAAAGAAACTTCCCGTAATCCATGATGCGACATACAGGAGGGACGGCCGTGGGCGAGATCTCAACCAGATCCAAATTCTTCTCGCGGGCCATTTTCAGCGCTTCGAAGGGAGGCAAAATGCCAATCTGTTGACCTTCATCATCAATCACCCGGATTTCACGCGCCCGGATGCGATCGTTTGTGCGGATAAAGCGTTTATCGATACCATCCTCCGTCAGCTTACAAAGCAAGCCGCGATCAAAAAATTATAGCATGTGTGGAGACAGAGACGACGGGCGGACCTACGCGACGACCTTCGCGTCGCGCTCATTTTGCGTAACGCCCAGCTGTGCTGGATTTGCCGCAAGCAGCGGCCAGCCTCTTCGGATCACGTGTTCCAGCCACGCTCCCGCAGCCTGCGAGGTGAGCACAGCAACTAAGACCAAAGTTGTGTACCCGGCGGCATTCACGATTCCCGCGTCGAAGGCCACGCTGGCGAGCACAATGCCCGGCCCACCGCGCGCATTTGTTGCAACCGCCAGATTGACAATGTCGAGGCCACGAAAGCCCGCGAGCTTTGCCCCTAAACCGACGGAGAGAAGTTTGATGAGGCACGCGCCCGCGAGAAATACCGCCAGCATGGTGAAGGAAAAGCTCTTCCACAGGTCGAGGCGGTAACCGACGATCAAAAAATATAGCGGGATAAACACCGCAAATGAAAATCGTGAAAGGGAGTCGAGCGCCTCGGCGAAATGTTCTCGCCCGCTCGAAAGCCCGTAGCCGGCCAGAAAAGCCGCAAACACCAGATTGACATGGAGCAAGGCGGCGACGGCGCAGAATGCGAATAGTACCGCCACCAGATATCCAATGGGAGAAGCTTTCGCCAGAATGTTCCAGCGCGCACGCTGCAATCGCCGTAAAACCGCGGGGGCAATCGTCAGTCCGACCACGAAAAAGATAAGAGTCGCCGCAATGTGTCGGAAAATCTCGCCTTTCGGGAGCACGGCAGATTTCGCAAGCGCCGTGGCCACAGCCAGAACTGCCCAAAGAACAATGTCTTCCAGAACAGCTACGCTCAGGACCAAACGGGCGAAGCGGGTATGCAAAATCCTGAGATCGTGAAAAATTCGCGAGATTACGGGGATCGAAGTCACCGCCACCGCAATGCCTACTACCAAAACCAGCGCGGTCCGATGGTTGGCGGAACCCATGAGGCGCTGGACGGGAAACAGCGGAAGAACCAGCAGCGCGATGAGAAAAGGCAATCCTGTGCCGATTGTGGTCAGCCATGCAACTTGCCGGCGGTCCTCGCGTCCGAATAGTCTTCGCGTCTCAGTTCCTGACGTAAACATGAGAAGCAGCAGACCCATCCAGTAGATAAAGTCCAAAACGACGGCATGGGAATGCGCCGAGGAAGCGCTTGGCCCGGAAAATAGGCTCGCGGAGAAAGAGGGCGCAAAATGGCCCATCAGCGTCGGACCCACTAGAAGTCCGCCAAAAATCTCGCCGATGACGCGCGGCTGCCTGAATCTTGTGAAAAGGTATCCGAAGAGATGAGCAGCGGAGATCAGTAACAACAGCAGAACGATTATCGAGCCGATTTCTTGATCAGACATTCTAAAGTGGTAGGGCTATACCGAATTCACAACGCTTACTAAGATGAAAAATCTCCGCTTCACGCTGCTATTAGCGAGCAATTAAATGCCCAACCTGAGTGGCCACACGTCGCCGTTCCATAAAGAAAAAAACCGCAGCCAGGCTGCGGTTTAGGTCACTTAAAAGACACATTGCAATGAACTTATCTACGACGCCGTGACTTGCTGGATTTCTTTGCCTTGCGGCCCGTCGCTTTCTTTTTGCTGCTCGAAGACCGGCGTGTCCCGGCCTTTTTCTTCGCTGACCCCTTCTTTTTCGCAGTTTTCCTCGCCGCAGGTTTCCTGCTGGATTTCTTCTTAGCGGGGGCCTTTTTCTTAGCGGGAGCCTTCTTCTTGGCTGGCGCCTTCTTTGCGGCAGGCCGACTAGCCGGAGGTCCCGAAGAACCACCGCCGGTTCGCGATGAAGATGGAGAAGGCGCACTCATGGGTTCACGCTCCATACCTCCACGGTCCATGCCTCCTACCGGAGCTTCTTCTTCCTCCTCTTCTTCCTCTTCCTCGTAGCCTTCTTCTACCGAGTCGCCATAGGCTCCGCTGTCGCCGAATTCGTCGTTATCGTCTTCCCGCAAATACAGGGTTTCTTCGTAGAAGCTCATCTTTCCTCCTGAATTCCGGCTTCGCCGGTGCTGCGCAACTCAATTGCGCTAGGGAATTAAAAGAAAACTAAACTCGAACTGTTGAACCGCATGAGAGTAATTACAACTCATTGCGCATGCAACAACAATTTATTGGATGCCTGTGGCGCGATTTGCATACTACCATCAAGTGCTATTTTGAGAATCACTTCTGCCCCGCACTGGTTGCCAGAGATTCGCAGAAAGTTTGCGCCTAAGATTGTTTAGCGGCTCGAGGCTAAGCAGACTAGATCAGACTAGCGGATCAGAAGGATCATGCCCGGGCGGAGAATGCCGAGGTTTCCGTTATTTTCTTTCAGGGCGGAGACGGTCGTGTTGTAAGTACTGGCGATGGAAAACAAAGTCTCGCCGGCTTTTACTTTATGTCGCACTTGGGTGGAATCGCGAGAAGGCAGGCTTCTTCCGCTTCGCGCTTTAGAAGACACCCGCTCCCGGCTGCTCAAATCGGGAGTAACTGGGAGGTGGACGTAAAGCACGCGCCGCGTCCCCAGGCTCTCGCCACGGAGATGGTTCCACTGCCGCACCATTACAGGAGGAACTCCAACGGTGTCTGCCACCGATTGTACCGTGTCCCCGCGCCGCACTTTGTAATGAGTGATGCGGCGGGAGTAAGCCTGCGTGTCTCCGCCAGGATGCTTCCCCGGAACCAGCGGGATGATCAGCTTGTTGTCAGCTTCGAGCTCGTTCCCGGCATCCATCTTGTTGGCCTGCGCGATCGCGCGCGGCGTCAGGTGATAGGTTCGGGCGACGGACGCTAGAGTGTCCGCTGACGTGACGGTGTGATATCTCCACCAGACGCGCATATCCGTAGGAACGGCGGCGATGGCAGTCTGATATTTCTCTTTAGTGCCTTCGGGCAAATGTAGCTCAAACTCGTCGCTTTTCGGAGTTGTCAAACGCAGCAGGCTGGGATTCAGGTCCTGCAAGGTTTCAGGCGGAGCATCCACGCACTGCGCTACCAGGCGCAGATCCACCGAATAATTGATCTTCACAACGTCGTAAGCAACAGGTTTCTCGAGTTCCAGATCGGCTAACCCGTATTGCTCCGGATTCTTGGCGATGATCGTAACCGCAACAATAATGGGGACGTAATTCCTGGTTTCCTTCGGAAGCACATTGCGCCGGTAAAGCTCCCAGAAGTCCGCATAGCCTGTGCGCTTGACGGCACTCTGTACTGTGCCCGGCCCTGAGTTATAGGCAGCCATTGCCAAGTACCAATCTCCAAACTGGTTATAGAGGTCTTTCAAGTGCCGTGCCGCAGCGCGCGTGGACTTCTCCGGATCCTGGCGTTCATCCACCCAGTAACTGCGCTGTAGGCCGTAGCCTTTGGCCCGACTGCCCATAAATTGCCACATGCCGCGTGCGCCGGCTCTTGAAAGCGCCAGGGGATGGAATCCGGATTCAGCCTGCGCCAGGTAGATCAAATCCTGAGGCACTCCCTGTTCCCTGAGCACTCGTTGGATCATGTCGTGATAGCGTCCGCTGCGCACCAGGGCGCGTTCGAGCGTCGCTTTACCGCGAGTGGAATAAAAGCTTATGTAGCTCGCTACCTGATCGGTCATCATCAGCGGCAGATCGGACTTCGTAGCCGCGATCTCGGCCGCCGCCTTCGCCTTGATATTTGGATCAACCGGGACCGTTACTTCATTCGCTTCATCAATTGGGGCCGGCTCAGGCTTCTGTTCGTTGGAATCTTCCGCCTGATGGGTAGTGTTAAGATCGAATCCGGTCGTGCCTTCGAGTACGCGATCGTATTCTTTTTGCAGGCGCGCGTCGGAACCGATCTCCACCGAACTTCCCATCAAGAGGTCGAAGGCGCGATCAAAGTCTTCGTTAGCGGCGTCGAGTTTGCCGGCTTTTTGGTTTTCCTGCCCGGCTAGGTATTCCTTTTCGACCTTCACGATGAGTTCAGTAACAGCGTCAGAATGAACCTCGGGCTGTTGTTGAACGGGCGCAGGAGTTGATGTTGGTTTCGGAGCGACTGCAACCACAGGCGCGGGGCTGGGACCCTGTTTCGTTTCCGCTTTCACCGGAGGCCTAGCCGACGTCGCACTACTCAGCGCGGGGGCGTTCGCCTGCTTAGGTGGTCTGGAGGATGCTGTGTGACTTGCGTTCGGGCAAGCCGAAGTGAGAAGTGCCAATGCGGCAATCCCTGCGATTCGAAGATAGAGTTCACTAATTCTCATGGTCTCTATGACTTACTGCGAGTCCTATCGTCGTTTCGCTGGCGAGTCCGGCAGCAGGCTAAATGCTACTACCCTGATTTTGATGGGTCAATCCGTTTCAGGGTTAGCTTCGGTTACTTTGGATACATGGTACGCAGCGATAGCAGGCGTTGTTCTGGCGTCACTATTTGGTGTAGCTTTCAGCACCACTGTTTCGATTCCGCCAACCCCCGAAGTGCCGGGATTCCCGTGGGATGTGAACCCGTACTCGGTGGAGTGGGGTGCTTTTCGCCGGGGTCTCTTCGGACATCACCAGATGTTGTGACTGCGGGTTGCGGAGAGTCGAGAAAGTTACGAATCAGAGCGACGGTTTCGGCAGGTCGTTCTTCCATGAGCCAATGCCCCGAGCCTGCGACAACCGCTTCTCTAACATCGGTGGCGACCTGGCGCATTATCGCTGCTTGCAGAGCACCGAATGACTTCTCTCCGCCGACAGCCAGTACAGGCATCCGCAGCTTCGCCCGCGCAAAGACTTCGTTGTCCTTTGCGTCCTGAGAAAATGCTGTGAATTGCGCGAACCCGGCTCGCATGCCACCGGGCTGGGCATAAGTGGCGGCGAAGAAATTCCGCGTGTCCTCATCAGGTTTGGAACGATCGCCAGTGAAGTCATTCCAAATACGGTCGAAGTAAATGCGTTCGCGGCCGGCCACCAGTCGTTCGGCATCTGGCCCGTGAAAATTGAAGTGCCAAACTCCTGGGTTCAGACGAATCTCATCCCAAGGTCCGATTCCGGGAATGGGAGCGTCCATGACCACTAGCTTCTCAACTTTGTTCGGATAAGTCGCCGCATAGGCATAGGCGACCATGTTGCCGATGTCGTGCGCGACAACGAAGGTCTTGTCATACCCAAGCGCGGTCACCACCGCGCGAATGTCCTTGGCCTGCGTTTTCTTGTCGTACCCGCCGTCTGGTTTTGATGATCTCCCGATTCCACGTAGATCGGGGACGACGACGGTGTGATCCTTCATCAGGTCTGCGGCGAGCGGAGCCCACGAGTCGCTGTTTTCGGCATACCCATGAATGAGCACCACTACAGGCCCTTTTCCTCCCCAGCGCACAAAGATGTCCGCTCCCTCGGGGCTGTGAACGGTCTTCGCCTGAAAGCTGGATGGCAGCAGCAGTTGGGCGCCACTGAAAGCAGGGGCGAAGGCGATCAGCGTGAAGGCGAGAAAAGCTCGGATCATCAAGGCTCCTTAGTTGTTCTGTCCAAATTTCGACTAAAAATTTCGCACGAATTATAGACCTTCACTCCCCGTAATTGAGAATTGCAAAGCATTCGCGAGCAAAAGTCTCTCATTGCCCAGGACGACGCGGCCTTAAAAAACCTCCGCACCGTCGTACAATGAGCAAACATTTCATCCCATGAAAGCCATACAGGTTAAGCAGCACGGCGGTCCGGACGTCCTCGAAGTAGCTGAAGTCACTGTCCCTCAGCCAAAAGAAAACGAAGTCATGGTGAAAATTGCCGCGGCGGGCGTCAATTTCATTGATGTCTATCAACGAGAGGGCCGCTATAAGCTGCCGTTGCCGTTCATCGCTGGGCAGGAAGGCGCGGGAACAGTTACCGCTGTCGGAACCAATGTCACGACACTCAAGGTCGGCGACCGCGTGGCATGGGCTGGCGTCCAAGGCAGCTACGCCGAATATCAGGCAGCCCCGGCTGAACGCTTAGTGCGCATTCCGGAGGGCGTAAGCGATCGTGATGCGGCTGCGTCAATGCTGCAGGGGATGACGGCGCATTATTTGACCCATGACACCTTTCCCCTGAAGCCCGGCGATACTGCACTCATTCATGCGGCGGCAGGAGGCGTGGGCTTGCTGTTGGTGCAGATGGCCCACAACATTGGAGCCCGCGTGATTGGGACGGTCTCCACCGAAGCGAAGGCAAAGTTGGCGCGCGAAGCGGGAGCGGACGAAATTATTTTCTACTCTAAAAGCGATTTCGAAGCCGAGACCAAACGGCTGACTGGCGGCAAGGGAGTCGATGTAGTCTATGACGGCGTCGGAAAGGACACCTTCGAAAAGGGTTTGAATGTGCTGCGTCCCCGCGGCTACATGGTACTTTTCGGAGCATCGAGCGGCGCGGTAGCTCCTTTTGACCCTATTGTTCTATCCACCAAAGGTTCGCTTTTTCTTACTCGCCCGATGCTGGCTCCGCACATCGCGACTTCTGAAGAACTGCAGGCCAGAGCAGGTGCGGTGCTGGGGATGATTGCCTCTGGCAAACTCAAGCTCCGAGTCGAACATACTTACCCATTGGCGCAGGCTGCACAGGCGCACCGCGACCTGCAAGGCAGGAAGACGACAGGCAAGCTATTGCTTCTACCGTAGGAAATCGCCAGCGCTCACCGCTTGCGCGAATAGTTTTTCGCATACTCCGGAACTTCAAACGCGGAGTCCAGCCGGGCATCGTTAATCGGAATGCCGGTTTCCAGGGTAAGCGGCACTATTCCGGCCCAGGTCGGGAATGCGTAATCCGCTTCGTCGTCAATGACCGGACCTTGTCTGACCTTCGCCGAGAATTCTGTGATTGGAAGGCGCAGCGCCGTTGTGGCCTTCAATTCTTTCTCGTTTGGTTGTCGGGCATCGTCCCAGCGGCCCGGCAGTATGTGTTCTGACAGCAACCGTAAAGCCTCCAACTTTTCGGCGGGATCCTTTATCGCCACTGCCGTCCCCAAGATCACTACCGACCGGTAATTCATCGAGTGATTAAAAATCGAGCGCGCCAACACCAGGCCGTCCAGCAGGGTAACCGTTACGCAGACCGGAATCCCGCTATCAAGATTTCGCAGCATGCGGCTGGCGGCGGAGCCGTGAATGTACAGGACGTCGCCATTACGTCCGTAGCTTGTTGGGATGACGTACGGCTGCCCTTCCACCGAAAAACCAACGTGGCAGATGAATCCTTCGTTCAGAATCTCGTAGGCGGCAGCACGGTCGTAGACAGCGCGATCGGGCTCGCGGACCACACGTGTGCGGGAAGTGGGATTCGGGGCTTCAGACATTGAGGAAAACTCCGGCAAGCGCCAAGGATGGTTGGGAAATGAAGAAGAAGTTTACCGTAGTGTGCAACAAAAAATAAGGGCGGCCTCGTGGCCGCCCTGAATGTCGTGCAAGACCGGATAGGACTAGTAGCGGAAAACGAGTCCGGTCGTGAGGCGCAGATTGTTGTTGTCGCTCACGCCATTGGAGCGCAGTGAGAGCCAGTCGAGCTGGAGCGCTCGAATTGCTACGTGACGGGTCGCGGCAATATCAACACCGCCACCGAACATCATGGCAAATCCACTATCCGAACCAGAGAAACCTGGCGCTGAATAGCCTAGGTGAGTTCCACCCGCCAGAAAGTGAGCGAATGGGGTGAAGGCCTTATTGGTCCGTAAAGACACGACCGGCCCGAAGGTGTAGGTATAGTCACTGGAGCTTACGCCATTCTGTGAGTTGTAGACGCCGCTGAAATCGGCGGTTACGCCCAGCCAACGGTTGAGGTTTCCGGTGACGGCTGTATCCCAGCCATTTGCGTTCGTGCCACCGTCAAACTTTGTGAATTGATAGCCGCCGAAGAATTCCCCTTTTGGCGCACTCTCCTGCGCGGCTGCGGCCAACGAAAACATTCCGAACAATAGAGCAACTGCCATAAAGTTGCGCACCAATGTATCCTCCAAGTTGAATTTCGCACTCATCTCCGGTTAGTTACCCGGACAGCCTAGGGGAGCAGGTTTCGCAGCTTTCGCTGAACTGATGTGCTGCACACAGTGAATTTCATTAGGGGAAAACCGGCAAGGTCACTGAAGGCAATGTCTGTTGGTAACTTCTAGTAGATGGAAGGAGTTAGCGGCGTTTTTGAGCTTAGCGGTAACCTTCGGCAGTCTTCATCGCGCTCCCCGATGAAGAATCGGTGGATTGGCTACGCCATCTCCCGCGCGGTGATGGTGCAAAATCGGCATGTCCGCGAGACCAAGCCTGGCTTTGACTTCCTGAAACTCGCTGGAGTCCGTTATGTATTCAGTGCGGCTGGGCAAGAGCGTGGCAATCTCGCCTTGCACTCTCTCGATACGCTCCTCTGTGGCCGGATAGTTCGAGAAGGCGCGTGAAATCCGGTCATGCAGCGGAAGTTTGCCGATAAATCCAAAAGCTGGCAAGCTTTTAGAGATGGCGTCGAGTTTCTGAATTTCTTTGGCATGTAGCTTCTCGAGCGCATCCAGAAACGCCTGAGGATCGTATCCAGCGGTGTATTGATATTCAATCCCCAATAAATCGGCTTCGTTCTCAGAATCACGGTTGATCTTCTTGAAAGTTAGCGAAGCGATCTGCCTGACGCCTAGTCCTGCTGGGCCCGCAACTTGCGAAAGTGGAATCGCAGCCATATTCCAGGCGTACCTGCGGGTAGCGGTCTTTGATGTGTGTCGCGCCGCCACATGTGCGATTTCGTGGGCCATCAATCCGGCAAGCTCTGCCTCGTTGTCCAACTCCATAATCAATCCCTTGGCAACGTATAAGAAGCCGCCGGGCAGAGAGAATACATTCAGATCAGGAGAGTCAATCACCCTGATAGTAAAAGGCACCTCGGCGTCGGAGCTGCGAGCGAGCTTCCGTCCCAGACGGTTGACGTAATCGAAAACTTCCTGGTCGGCGACGAATTTCGTATTGCGGTCAATCGCGGCCGCCATCGCTTCTCCAAGGGCGCGTTCTTTGTCCATGGAGTAGAGGTTCATACCCTTGCCGACGCTGCGTTGCCCAATGCTGTCAACGTCATATTTGCTGTTCTTCTTGATGGATATGGAAGTTGAGGGCGACTCGGCAGCGGTGGAAGCGCTGGCATCCGATCCCCATCCGGGCATGGCGCAGAAAAGGCATGCGGCCGCCAGGACTAAAACCCGAGAAGCTGTGAAAATGCTTTCACACTCGGGTAAATTTTTTGGCCCGGACCGCAAATTGCGCGTTGGGTCGGCTACTTCTAGAAGAGACGGGCAACTAACGGTGGAGAGGACCACGAATCACCTCGACGCCAGCTCCGATGCGTCCAGAAGCTGAAAACGTCTGCCCCGCTGCATTTTTTAGAGCACGGAAGAGGCCAAAGTGTTGCACGGTTCCACAAACACCGAAACGGCAGGATTACGGCGCGACCCTTCCTTCGCCTCGGTATATGCCAGCCACGGAAAGCCCCAGCAGTAACATCATCACGAGCTCGTATCCGATCTGCAAAACGACAACGCGCATTGACCACGGCTGAATTGCGTAGTAGATGAAATAACGGCTGACCGCCGCGATCAGCCATACTGCAATCCCATATCGAAGTCCCTGCCCAAGCCACGGTTTAGCTTCGATCCCGCGGGCGTAGATCCAAACAAATCCCAACGTGAAAAAGAAGAAGCCGACCATCAGGAACATTGAATGACTTGCAGCATCATCCGGGGTGCGGCCGAGCTGTGGTGTCTGCTGGTAGAGCGGATTCAGTAGCACCCCGTGAATTACAAAACTCAGGCCAGCAGTTAAGACGAAGACTGCGACAAATGCCAATAGAAACTTCTTCATACTGTAACCTCCGTTATCTCTGTCATTCTGAGTGCAGCGACAAACCCATGCATCTTGCATCGAATGCCGAGGGCCTTCATCCTCGAGGATGAAGGCCTTGTTACCAATTCACTTTCAGTGCAAACTGGAACTGCCGCGGATCATACGCCGCGGTGGGCTGCCCCGCGTTCGTCCACAACACATTTACTCCCGCCACGTTGAATTTGTTTGGAAGGTTGAAGACGTCGGCGATGGCGTCCATGCTGATGCGCTCCGAGAAGTAGACTCGGCGGGAGACGCGAAGATCGCTGAACACCGTCCAGGGAGATGTTCCCGCATTGCGTCCGAGATTGCCGTCGAGTGCGAGCAGCGTAGGAGTTGGACCTCCAGGAGTCGCGTAAGGTACGAAGCACGGCTCTTGTAGAAATCCGGAGGGCGAAAACCTTGAAGCAATAGTTGGCGTTCCACACGGCGAAGGAGCGGCTCCGGCAGCGACGATGCTGGGACGCGCAGAGCTGCTCGCTAGCTGGAAGTTGGTGTCGTCGCCCGTGATGATCAGGAACGGGCGTCCCGAGCCAACTTCGAGGATGGGCGCCACCGTCCAGTTGCTGAAGAATTTCTTGGCGAAACCGTCTCCGCCTAGCTTGCCGCTTTGGAAGACTCCACTGAAAACAAAGCGATGCCGCTGATCGAATGTGGAATTCGATCGTTCCAACGACGGGAAGTAGCTGTCCTGGGGTGCAAGCGGAGATTGCAAGTCGGTGGAATCGTCAATCGCATGTGACCAGGTGTAGGAGGCCAGAAATTCGAAATGGTGCTCGAACCGCTTGCGCAGATTCATAGTGAAACCGTGATAAACCGAGCTGCCATTGGAATAGTTGGCGTCCATGTCGCCGAAGGGAACGCAGTTCGCCAGCGTTGTTGGATCGCATTTCGAGTTGAGTCCCTCGGCTTGCAGAACTTGTTGAGCAAGGCCCACGCACGCAGCTCCTCCTCCGGCAATGAAGGCGTTCGCGATCGAGGGATTCAAGCCTGATGGCCGGAAGAAGTTCACCAGTGCCGCCGGAACATAAGGTCCGCCCGGGCCCACGTTACATCCACTCACCAGCAGGGGGTTGTCGGTCGGCAGGTTCACTCCAGCCGCTACCGCCGCCCGCAAATTTTGCACCAGCAAATCTCCGCGCGAAGCGTTGGCATTGATTGGACGATTCAGGTGGCGTCCGCCATTGAAGTTGTAGGCCACGCTGAGAGCAAAACCTCCGCCGAGGTCTTGCTCGAAGGTCAGATTTGCCTGTTGCGAACTGGCATACACAAAGTTCTTGCTCTGCGGATATCCGAAAGGTTGAAATGCAAGGGGGAATCCCGCCGTAATGTAATTCTGATTGATAAAAAGCGAGTTGGGAAGAAACGCGTCGAACTGCTGCTGGTTCGGCATGTATCCCAAAAGGCTTACGAGCGCAGGAGGCCCGGGAGCGCACTGCGGCGCCGTTGTGAGATTGCCCTGAAAAATTGGGATGCCATTTAAGTTCGCAGGGTTCACTCCGCCCGGCGCGTTCGAACAGAGTCCCGTGCCTGGGAAAGCCAATTGTCCGGACTTCGATCCATCCGAGGCGTCACCGAGGAAATAAAGCCCGAGCAGAGGATGGTCAAAGAAAATTCCATAAGATGCCCGCAGCACCGATTTGCCTGAGCCTTTGGGGTCCCACGCCAGGCCTATGCGAGGCTGGAACATGTGAGTGTCGGGCTGAATTCCTTTTTGCAATCCCAGTTGGTTATAGGCAGCCAGGGCCAGTGGATTCGGAGGCGTGAACTTAGGCGGGAACTCGATGTCGTAGCGGAGTCCGTAATTCAGCGTCAGAGTGGGCGATGCTCTCCATGAATCTTGCCAGAAAACTCCCACCGCCTTGTTCGTAAACGTATCGTGAGGATTGCCGATACCTTGGATGAAATCTCCCGGCAGGCCTAAACCGTAAGTTTGCACCGGGCTGAACGAAGGCAGCGACGGAAACAGGGTCTGCGATCCGAAGTCGTAGACTCCGCCGTAATTGACGGTGAATGTGGCGTCAATGGGAATGTAATTGAAGTCGACGCCGAATTTCGTATTGTGGCGGCCAATTGCTAACGAGAAATTATCAGTGACTTGGTAACGCTTTTCGGTGCGTTGGATGAAGGAGTAAGGCTCGCGTCCGAAGAACGCGAAGCCGGGAATGTTTACCGCAGGATCGGTCCCGCCCTGAGCGCTGGAAAAATTGTAGAGCAGTCCGCGGCGCGCAAACTGAAAGCGAAGTTCATTGACCCGATTGTTGCCGATTACCCAGGTGTCCTGCGCAAGGCCCGTAACGTCACGGTAGGTTTGCTGCGAAGTTCGGGAGAATGCGTTCTGTCCGAAAGTCTGGTTCTCGCCGTTGACTTCGATTCCCGTCACCGTGCTTGGACTCACATTGCCGCGCAGCATCAGGCGATTGTTGTTATTGATGTTGTGATCGAGTCGAAGAGAGTAAAGGCTCGTTCCTTCGAACACGGGGAAATTCCCTACCTGCGAATTCAACGTTTGAAACGATCCGGGTAATCCTGTGCAATAAGCGCCGGGACCAAGAAGCGCAGGATTGCATGAGGAGGGAAACTGCTGCAGTCCCGCGGGAACCAGTGTCGGCGGAAGCAACGCAAACGACGCTGGATAGCCACCGTTGAGTGCGATTCCGGAAGCAGCTCCTGCCGTGAAAGCGTAGGCCTGCACCACCGGCAGCGGGACCGGCCCCGGATTACTTAGAAAACCAGCCTGCTGCGGTGTTACCTGAATATTAAAAGTTCCCGCCGGCGCTCCAAAATACGGCGATGCGTCGAACGGCACCAGTCCGTAATTGTTCTGGCCGATGCTGCTGAATCCGGTCTCATGCCGACGCGTGATTTCGTAGGAAAAGTAATAGTAAGTCTTGTTTTTCTTGATTGGCCCCCCGAACGCGGTGCCGGCCTGCACCCTCGTATATGCGGGATTGGAAACGTTACTGAAAGGATTGACCGCCTGAAAATTGCGGTTGCGCAGATATCCGTAGACGTCGCCGTGAAACTGGTTCGATCCTGAGCGGGTAATGATGTTCACGACTCCGCCGGCGGCGCGGCCGTACTCAGCCGCATAGCTGTTGGTAATGATTTGGAATTCCCGCACCGCCTCCTGCGAAACCGTGGACCGCACGCCATTGGTGGAGTTATCAATCGCATCTCCGCCGTCCACGTTGACGAGATTCGAGCGCGCTCGTTGTCCGGAAATATTGAGCCCGGAAGTTGGAGCGGCTCCGATGCTGGGAGCGTTGTCGCGCAGCACTTGCGAATCGGTCAGGGCAAAATTGATGTAATTGCGTCCGTTGGTCGGCAGGTTATCAATGCGACGCTGGTCAACGGTGTCGGTGGTTGAACTTCGCTGGGTTTCGACCAACTCGGCGGCCGAGCTGACTTCGACAGTTTCCTGGGTTCCAGCCACGGAAAGCGCGACGGGAACCTCGGCCACCTGTCCGACGGTGATCGTGACGTTAGCCGTAAACTTGGCAAAGCCCTGGGCGTTTACTACTACCTCATAGGATCCGGGGGGCAAAGCCAGAATGCGATAGTCGCCCTCGGTGTCACCCGAGGCTGTTCGGGTAAAACCTTGGCCTTCGTCGCTGGCCGTGACCGCTGCTCCCGCAACGATGGCGCCCTTTGGATCCTTTACGACGACGTGAAGGTCTCCCGTGGCGACACTCTGAGAAAAGCTCAATGCCGTTAACAGCAAGAAGAGAAGCGGCAGCCAAACCAGATTCGAACCCTTCATAGACGCGCGTCCTTCCTGAATGTTCTAATCCGTGCGCAGCAACACTCGAGGTTGAGCGCGGGACGAGAACCCCGAAAACATAATCTGTAGAGATAATGAGGTCGGGAGGGTTTTACATCACAGGATAGGCATTATGCAAGGTCAAGATGAACTGGCCGCAATCGTCAAGGAGAGTGCATCGTCAATACATCCAGCAGAGTACGCGCTGGCTCGAAGGTAACCGCACGGTAACTTTTTAGTTTCACTCGAATTGGGACTTTTTGGCTATTGTGCGGACCTACGTGACGAGAGCAGCATGTAGAAGCGATAATGCATTTTCTGGTCAGAAAATGATCAGCACTGATTATGAAACTCGCCCTTCGTTGCAACGCATCATTGCACATCGTCCTTCTTATACTGATCTCGTCGCTGCTGGCCGGCTGCGGCGGAGGCGGGGCATCCACAACTCCGCCACCTAACCCAGGGCCAACCGTCACTCTGGCGTCCAGCGCGTCAACGATTACCGCTGGCCAGAGCGCGACGCTGACCTGGACTTCCACGAACGCGACAACGGTCAGCATTGACAATTCTATCGGCAGCGTGGCGACCTCGGGAAGCGTGTCGGTGTCTCCCACGCAAACGACCACCTACATAATCACTGTCAGCGGAGCCGGGGGCAGCGCCATGGCGCGGACAACAATAACCGTGCAGTCGGTGAACGGCGCGCCGACGGTTACCATGAGCGCCGCTCCGGCGACGATCACAGCCGGGCAAAGCTCGACCTTAACGTGGACGTCAACCAACGCCACTTCGGCCAGCATTGACAACTCAATCGGCAACGTAGCAACGGCGGGAAGCGTGTCCGTTCCTCCCGCTCAAACGACGACCTACACGATCACTGTCACCGGCACGGGTGGTAGCGCTCACGCCCAAGCCACTGTAACCGTGCAGCCGGTCAGTACGCCGCCAACCGTTACTATGAGCGCTAATCCGACGACGATTGCATCCGGGCAGAGCTCCACACTTACCGTGAGCGCGACAAATGCCACCGGTGTCGTCATCACCGATAACATTGATTCGAACACCTACACCCTCCCCGCCACCGGAGGCACGCAGAGCGTGCAACCCACGCAGACCACTACGTACACGGCGACCGCGACCGGATCCGGCGGTCAAACTGCCACTGCAAATGTGACCATCACGGTGGGTACCAGAAACATCAATAATTCCATCAATCACGTGATTTTCATGTTGCAGGAAAATCGCACTTTCGACAGTTATTTTGGGATGCTGAACCCATATCGCGTTGCGCACAGCCGGACCGTGAGTGGAGACGGTAATACTTATAACGTGGACGGCATTGACGACAAGCTCACAATAATCAGCAACCAGGATGATGAGAACGATCCTCCCTTCCCGTTATTCAAGCTCAAATCCACTTGCATTGATGATGACTCGTCGGCGTGGCTGCAAAGCTTCGGCAACGT
>JBEEGK010000174.1:0-2523 GCA_041166845.1 Acidobacteriaceae bacterium | reverse complement strand
GTTTCGATTCCCGTGATGGCCAAGTGCCGCATTGGACATTTTGCCGAGGCACAAATTTTGCAGGAGCTCGGCGTGGATTACATTGACGAGTCCGAAGTGCTGACTCCGGCCGACGAAGCACATCACGTGGACAAGCACGCGTTCAGCATCCCATTCGTGTGCGGAGCGCGCAATCTTGGAGAGGCTTTGCGCCGCATCGCGGAAGGTGCGGCCATGATTCGCACCAAGGGAGAAGCCGGCACGGGGGATGTCGTGCATGCGGTGAAGCACATCCGCCAGATCGTGCAAGAGATGCGAATTCTCACCGTGCTTGGAGAAGAAGAGCTATACACTAAAGCTAAAGAACATGGCGCGCCCTACGAGTTGATCAAGCTGGTGGCAAAGGAAGGGAAGCTGCCAGTGCCGAACTTCTCCGCCGGGGGAATCGCCACTCCAGCCGATGCCTCACTCGTCATGCAGTTGGGAGCGGAAGCGGTATTCGTGGGCTCCGGCATTTTCATGAAAGACTCCACCACATTCGCAGATCCCGAAGAAGCTACCCTGCGCGCTCACGCCATCGTACAGGCTGCGACGCACTTCAATGACCCTAAAGTATTACTTGAAGTCAGCGAAGACCTCATCGGGGCGATGAAGGGGCTGGCAATTTCCGGCTTGGACGAATCGCAGATGCTGCAGAAACGCGGCTGGTAGCGAGCTTCAGCCAAATTCGTAGCGGTTGCAATCGCTGACCCTCTTGCCACCCAAATTATCGGAGATCATGTTCCATGAAAATCGGCGTCCTTGCGCTGCAGGGCGACTTTGATGCCCACCGCAAGCGCCTGATGGAGTTGGGCGCGGAAGTGGTGCTGGTTAAGAAGCTGGAGCAATTCGATGAAATTGACGGCCTGGTGATCCCGGGCGGCGAGTCGGGAACATTCTTAAAGTTATTGGGCCAAGCTGGATTCGAGAAACTGAAAGAATTTGTTCGCGTAAAGCCCACGTTGGGAACTTGTGCTGGGGCGATTCTTCTAGCGAGGGACGTTGAAAACCCAAAACAGGCCGGCCTGAACGCGATTGATATTACCGTTCGCCGAAATGCCTACGGACGCCAGATTGACAGTTCCATTCGGTTAGGCCATTTTCTTGAGAAGCAGCTGAAAGATGCCCCAGCCGAAATGGTTTTTATCCGCGCGCCAAAAATTGAGCGCCTTGGCCCGGGGGTTGAGGTGCTTGCCACTGAAGGCGGAGACCCGGTCGCGGTCAGGCAAGGAAAAATCATGGCAGCGACATTCCATCCTGAACTAAGTGATGACACTCGTATCCACCAAGCCTTTCTTGATTTGTGCCGTGTTTCGAATGAGCGCCAATCCGGCAACGGACAACATTAGAAAAACTAAGTCAGGCAAGTTCGAATGGTCCTTTCCAACGAAGTTTTCCGTCCATTTCAAAGGCTCGTAAAAATCGAAATTCTGGGAAAGCCCTTTGATGTGCCGGAAAATAATCCAATCCTGCGCTGCTTTCAATATCTGGCTCCGGAAGCGATCTCGTACGGAAGGTTCTGCTGGAACGAAGATTGTCAGTACTGCCGTGTGAACTTCGATTTAGGAGAGGGAACTAAGAACAGAGCAGCGCTCTCTTGTAAACTAACAGTGCAAGAGGGAATGCGAGTGACCGGAGTTGCGAAAGAGATCAAGTATTGTTTGAGAGACTTGGACCTTCCAACGTGACAGGGTGCCACTCTTGGTTTTGCGAAGGTGGACCGCACTAAGCTACTGACTCCTTCTTGTCGTCGAACCTGTCGTAGCCACTCCCATTTTATGCAGTCGTTCTCGCGCCTGTAGCGCTTCGTTCGTCCGGGGATACCGTTGCACAAGTCTCCGTAGCTCGGCGACTCCTTCGTCTTTTTGGCCAAGTTCGATCAGCGCATATCCCTTCTTAAGCTGAGCGGACGGAGCTTTGTTTCCGGTGGGAAAGTTTTGTAGCACCTGATCGTAATCTTTTAAAGCTGCCTGAAAGTTTGATTGCCGAAATTCAAGTTCCGCTCGGTAAAAGTAAGAATTTCCGGCGAGGTCGGTGGTGGGATAGTACTTGATGTAGTCCGAAAATTCCTGCAAAGCGAGGTCAGCTTTGGCTGCGTTGTAATCGCGCAGAGCATTGTTATAGAGAACATCGGGGGCTGGAGCCTGCGCCGCCGGCGCTTGCCCCGCTTGATCTGGCGTGCCGGATAACGCCGGCTGTCCGTTGGCAGGCGGCTGGGTAGAAAGGTTCTGCTGTGCGGTCTGCATGTCTTCTAATTGCTTGCTGACTTTTGAGAGCCGAGCCTTCAGTTCGTCGAGGCTGTCGTTCAGGGCCTGGATTTGCCCGGAGAGCTGGTCCACATGGCTTCCACTATCGTTCTGCTGCTTTTGCAACGTGCTTTCGAGGCTGGTGATGGCCGTGGTCGTCTTATTCATGCTGTCGGTGTTCTGGTCCAGCAGATTCTTCATCACGCCCATGCGCTCGTCGAAAGTTTGTTGCATGCGCGCCATCTGATCTTGCAGCGCC
>JBEEGK010000173.1:0-7718 GCA_041166845.1 Acidobacteriaceae bacterium | reverse complement strand
GCAGCAACCTTAACCATTTTTTTGCTGTCGCTGATTGGGATTCCGATTACTGGCGGCTTCTTCGCGAAATTTTATGTGTTCAGTGCCGCGCTGCAAGCCAACTTGGTTGGACTCACAATTATCGGCGTGCTCAACAGCGCGATTGGCGCATATTATTATTTGCGCATCATCGTCGTGATGTATATGCATGAGGCCAAAAACGAAACGCCGGTTTTTCCGGTCCCGGCAGGAGTCGCGACTGCGCTCGCCATCAGCGTGGCCGCAACCATCTATTTAGGCGTCCTTCCCGGACGAGTGTTGGAGTACGTTTCCCGCTCAGTCGCTGAGCTCTCGCGATAATCCTCCGGACCAGATTTATTCCACAGCTTACACATTTGACAAGCGTCCCTGACCGGGGCATGATGGCTTCAGAGCAACCAGCAAAACCAAACGAGAGGAAAAAACATGACTGAATTGATGAAGAGGCTTTGCTGCGAGGATGAGGGGCAAGATATCGCGGAATATGCCGTGATGTTGGCGGTAATTCTGGTGCTGGTAGTTGGGACCATCCGACTAATTGGCTCGAAATCCGATACCGTTTTTTCGAATGTTGCCAGCTCGATTCAATAGGAGTTCTTTAAGGGTAAACTCCGCGGCAATCGAGAACGTTCGAGCATACCGCATGTCAGATTTGGCAGTAACTGTGCCTGTGAGATGAGAGCAGCGTGCCTTCAGAATAATGTCTCATGACATTCGAATAGGCACGGCAGGATGGAATGTTCCGAAAGGATTTTCGGAGCACTTTCCATCTGACGGCACTCATCTGCAACGGTATGCGCGCATTCTCCCGTGCAGCGAAATAAATTCTTCATTTTATCGTGTCCACAAGAACGAAACCTGGAAGCGGTGGGCGAGTTCTGTTCCGGACCGATTCCAATTCTCCGTGAAGGCGCCCAGAGCCATCTCACACGATGCCGCACTGGCCTGCACAGAGCGCGATCTGCTCGATTTCATTCAACAAATCGAAGGCCTTGGCTCAAAACTTGGTCCGATTTTATTTCAGCTCCCGCCCAAGCTTGCTTTCGCCGGGAGCTTCGTCGCGCGCTTCTTGTTGATGCTTCGCAACCTGTATAGCGGAGACGTAGTTTTCGAACCGCGCCATTTCAGTTGGTTTGATAGTGAAGCCACAGATTGTTTCCAACAATTTCGAATTGCGCGGGTAGCTGCGGATCCCGCTTGCGTACCTGCCGCCGCAATACCAACGGATCACGGCAATATGATTTATTTTCGCCTTCATGGATCTCCTCGAAAATATTACTCGACCTATACGAGTGATTTCCTTGCCAGGCTGGCATCCACGATGCTGGGGTGGTCGAAGAAGTCGCGCGTATGGTGCATTTTCGACAACACCGCATCTGGCGCGGCATTAGGTAACGCCCTACAGTTGATGGAAAGAGTGGCGACGCCGCCCGTTCCAGCGAAATCTCCTCTTAGTCTTTAGAAGTCTTCCGTGAAAAAGCTGCCACCAGGCAGGTTTTCGTCCGGGCGGGCAATCCAGATTTGACAATCTTTTGACAACTGACTTCTTGGGCTCAAATTAGATTGTTGGTGGGTATGACGAGAAGCTTAGACAGCCAGGAGCCGTCTGCAGTTGGGCAAGACGTAGTCCGCCGCCCGCGGGACCGCAAGGCCCGTGAGGCGTCCCTTCTCTCGGCAGCTGGGAAGCTCTTTGGTTCTCGCGGCTATGACGCCACCACAACGCGAGAGATCGCTTCTTGTGCCGAATGTGCGGAAGGATTAATCAGTCGTTACTTTAAGGGCAAAGCGGGACTGCTGCACGCACTGATCAAAACCCACATCAGTAAGAAGAAGGCGTCGGCACCATATAGCATGCCGAAGGCGCGGGATTTTGAGCACGAGATCATGCAGTTGGTCGCGAGCGAGATAGAACAGATTTGGAATGACCGCGAGTTTTACAAAGCAATCATTCCGACCGCCTTGCAGGATGGAATGGCTGGTCCAAATCTGAGCCAAATAACTCTGGCGATGGAAAACGAGAATGTAGTTAGACAACTAAAACGGTCCACTCACTGTAGAAGTCTAAGTGACGAGCAGCGATCATCGCTGGCGCACTTCATCAATATCAACGCCTTCATCTTTGGTTTCTGGTATCCCATCGCCCTCGGGCAGAGCCTCGCTCTTGCCAAACAATCTGCGACCAGCATGGCTAGCTTGATTGCTGAGGGATTCAAGAATGGCCGGTTGTCACCGAATTTGCCCCAAGTCAAGATTGGACCTGATAGAACCAAACCTGCCGGTACCCGCATAGCGAAGGACACGCCCTCCATTTCTGCAGAATTGGTGATTTGAACGAATTCTTACCGCCCCGCTGATTTCTGTGGCAGACTCCCTAAGGCATGGAGCGAAGGATGTTGGGCGCCATCGAGGCTGGCGGCACAAAGTTCATTTGCGGAGTTGGTTCCGGACCTGAAGATCTGAGAACGATTCGGATTCCAACTACCACTCCGGAAGCCACTACTGCGAGCGCCATCGCTTTTTTTCGGGAGCACGCCGGTCGCAGCCTGAAAGCGGTTGGTGTTGGGTCATTCGGTCCGGTTGATCTCCATCGTAATTCCCCGACCTTCGGATACATCACTTCCACACCCAAAGTTGGATGGCAAAACTACGACCTCGCGGGCAGGCTTCAGCAAGCGCTGGATGTCCCTGTCGGCTTCGACACTGATGTGAATGCCGCGGCGCTGGGCGAGGCACGATGGGGGGCAGCGCGTGCAATCTCCGATCTGATCTATCTGACCGTAGGTACCGGCATTGGCGGCGGCGCGATCGTGCACGGGTACGTCCTGCACGGGTTGGTGCATCCAGAAATGGGGCATATTCTCGTTCCCCACGATTTTAAAAAAGATCCTTACCCAGGGGGTTGTCCTTTTCATGGTGACTGTCTTGAAGGGCTCGCGTCGGGCCCGGCCATGAGGGCGCGCTGGGGAGTGCCAGCGTTGGACTTGCCTTTGAACCATCCTGGATGGCAACTGGAGGCGCACTACCTTGCGCTCGGGCTAGCAAATTGGGTGCTCACGCTTTCTCCGAAACGCATCTTGCTGGGGGGCGGAGTCATGCAGCAGGAGCAACTTTTCCCGATGATCCGAAGAGAACTGGCGTCAGTATTGAATGGATATGTGCAATCCAAAGCGTTGATCAGCGGACTCGATGAATTTGTTGTGCCTCCTCGATTCAAAGACAGCGCGGGAGTGCTCGGTGCCCTCGTCTTGGCGGAACAGGCGTATGACATCCACTCGAGTTTCGCATCCGATAGCGGCCTTCTCCCTGGAGATTTTGAATGACCCTATCCAGTTCCCTCATCAAGAGCACGGTAGTTGCCGCGCTCGGCGGACTTCTGTTTGGCTTCGACACCGCAGTCATCGCAGGAGCGACTGCCGCGCTCACCACGACTTATGACCTCACCCCCAGCAAGCTAGGTTTGACGGTGGCTAGCGCCCTTGCCGGCACAGTCGTGGGCGCGATGCTGGCGGGCATTCCGGGAGACCGCTACGGCCGCCGCGACAGCCTACGTGCCATGGCGCTTCTTTATCTAATTTCTGCGTTGGGCTGTGCCTTCGCGTGGAATTGGTACGCATTAGTTGTTTTTCGTTTTATCGGAGGACTTGGGATTGGCGGCTCTTCGGTCCTCGGCCCGATGTACATCGCGGAAATCGCGCCTGCAAAATGGCGTGGGAGGTTAGTGGGATGTTTCCAATTCAATGTTGTGGCGGGGATTCTACTTGCATATTTCTCGAACTACCTCATCGGTCTGGCGCAGTTCGGCGCTCTCGAATGGCGATGGAAGCTGGGCATCTCGGCAGTCCCGGCCGCGTTGTTTTTCCTGATGTTGTTCTCGATCCCGCGCAGCCCGCGCTGGCTGGTTAAAAAGGGACGCGTCACCGAAGCGCGAGAAGTTCTACGACTCATCGGAGAAGAAAACATCGAGTCCGAATTGCAGGACATGATTAGATCCATTGACCTCGACCACGGTCATGGACAAGATCGGCTATTCCAGCGCAGGTATCGCCTGCCGATTTTTCTAGCCGTTTCCATCGGGATGTTTAACCAGCTATCCGGGATCAACGCCATTCTGTATTACTTAAATGACATTTTTGCCCGTGCCGGCTTCACCAAAGTTTCCAGCGACCTGCAGGCGGTCGCCATCGGGGCGACGAATCTGCTCTTTACAATGATTGCGATGTCAATCATTGATCGCGTCGGAAGAAGGACTTTATTGCTGGTCGGATCAGTCGGTACGGCCGGGTGTCTTGCGGGGGTGACTGCGGTGTTTCTCTCAGGAAGCCATGAAGGTTTGCTGCTTTGGCTGCTGATTGGCTACATCGCTTTTTTTGCCTTCTCTCAAGGCGCGGTGATATGGGTTTATATCAGTGAAGTGTTTCCCACAAGCGTTCGAGCGGAAGGGCAAAGCCTCGGCAGCTTTACCCACTGGGCGATGAATGCAGCAATTTCATGGACATTCCCCGTGCTGGCGGCGCATTCGAAGGCCGCTCCATTTGCATTCTTCGCGGCGATGATGGTGCTCCAATTTGTTATCGTGTACTCGATTTACCCCGAGACCAAAGGCGTAACTCTGGAAGATATGCAGAAGAAGCTGGCGATCTCCTGAAAGGCGCTACAGGCCATTTACGACTGACTGCCAGCGGGTGGATATCCCTTTAATCCGGCGCGATTCATGCCGCGGGTCGCTTCCGGATTTTTCATGAAGGTGTCCCACACAAAAGACGTGCGCGCATTCTCCGCCATGATCATGGCAATTCCGGTATCAATCCCGATCACATCCGTGTCGTACCAGTTTTTGAGCGGATTGAAGGCGTCCACAAATCCGTAGCGGCTCCAGGCAGACCCGTATTTATCTTTGATCGTCCGCAACACACGCATGGTCGCCTGAGGCATGAACGGCAACGAGCCCGCAGCCGCACTGGGGACTACGGTGCCGTCAATAGGCCCAATTGCCGGAGGACCGCCCCACACCACATAGCCCTTGTCGGAATCGGAGGCAGTGATTCCCCAGAGATCGTCGCTGTAATTGGGAAACTGCTTGCCTAACTGGAGACAGAAACGCCGATGCACGTCAGTGGCGATCACTGAATTTTGAAAATAATCCGCGTATTTGTCGCGCTTGCCGCGAAAATCGAACCACGCCTGCGAATACTGGTGAACGAATAGAGGGGCGAACGAGCCCACATAGCGAAGGCCATCATATTCAAATATGGTCCGCTTCCATGCGTCCCAGGTTTCGTCTTTGAGCGGGTGAGAGGACGAGCCCAGGCCCAGCAAATACATCATCATCAGTTCGCTGTAGTAATCCCAGCGATTGGGAAGGAAACCAAATTCAGGCGTCCAGCCGTGCGGCAGCAAAGCGGTATCTTCTGACAGCCAGGTCCAATCCACACGGTTGAATATTTCCGTGGCGAGCTGATTGACTTCAGAGTGGATGAAATGTTGCTTGCAGGTCAGAATACCGCAGAGCAAGATGGCGGTATCCACTGAGGAAACTTCTGAATCCCAAAACCTCTCCCCCGTGTTGATGTTGGCCCAGTGATAGAAAAATCCGCGATGCAAAGGAAGTTTTTTGGATAGAAAGCGGAGTGTAGTCAGCGCCCGTCCCCGTGCATCGGCGGAAGAAACGTATCCACGTTTTTCTCCGATGCAAAGAGCGGTCAATCCAAAGCCGGTAGCGGCGATGCTGGCCACCATTACGTTGTCATTTGCACGGACGTTGGCGCGGTCTTTAATCAATCCGGTTTGCGGGTTTGCCTGTTCCCAGAAAAACAAGAATGCGGTTTTTTCCAGCTCCTCAAGAAACTGGTCGTCGCTTTCGGAAAGATACGTGGGCAGCGGGGGCTTGGCAGGGTGCGTGTGTTGTACCTTATTTTCTGCGAACAATGGCAGAAGGGCGGAGCGTCCAAGAGGGAGAGCGACGCTGGCAGCTGCAAAACGCCGCAACCATGTGCGCCGGGAAATAATTTCCCGTTTGAAGCTTTTCTCGTCCACCGAATTTATCTTAAACGATGGGGAGATCAACAAGGCAATAGGAAAATATACTGGGCATGTGAGATATCTTATTAGTTAACGATCCGCCTAAATAGGGTGTGGCTAAATGAGATCAGTTTAGATAGCGATGACTAGAAGACGAACGAAGATCCTGGTCTGGACACTGCTGCTGACCGTTGCGGTCGGAGTGTTCGCGTGGCGTGCGGCGCGGCGAATCCCGGTAACGTTAACCGGCGCGGTCATCCGCCAGGATGCTGACCCGAATAAGGAGCTGCCGCTCGCTGATACGGATATAACAGTCGCAGACGGGCTGGCAATGTCCGGCACGCGTTCCGATGCCGTAGGGTACTTCCGCATCACGTTGTTTAAACGCGTGAGACGCGGTCAGCCCCTCACCCTTCAATTTCGGCATGCAGACTATCAACCGCTCGAGATGCACACCTTTGTCAGCGACAAACTGTATATAGCCCACCTGACTCCCATTCATCAGGAAACTCACCCGGACCCTCATCGCCCGCAAACCGTGGTATCAAATATCAAGGTACGGTACACCGTCAGTTCCACCAGTTCGATGAATATCGGCAGCGCGGTAAAGGCTTTTCAGGTGGAGAATAAAGAAAACGTGCCCTGCAATGGCCAGGTGCCATGCTCTCCAGACGGAAAGTGGAAGGCTGCAATTGGATCGGCCTCTCTGGACGCCGGTGCCGGAAACGAATTCAAAAATGCTCGTGTCTCATGTATCGCGGGGCCGTGTCCGTTCACAAGGATTGAAGCAGATGGTTTTTCTCGTGGAGGCCGTCACATCAGCGTTTCTGCGCGCAACTGGGCTGATACTGTGACTTTTTTGATGGAGGCCGAGGTAATGCACCAGATGATGAACGACAATGTTCGCGAATACCATCCGGTCATCTTCGGACAGGCACTCAATTTCACTTTGCCAGCGTCCGCAGAGGGGGTCAGCATCCAAGCTGAAATCAACGGCGCGGCTATCGTCTTCCCCCTTGGCCCTGACCTGTTTCTAAGCTGGGCTGATTGTAGCGCCCGTGTCAACAAAGACCAAACGAAAGTCTACCGGTGCGAGCTGAAGCCAGATCACAGGTTCTAGAACCGCCACACAAGGAAATCCAGCGACCTCACATTTTCGCTGTGATCGCATGTTTGCTCAGCTGAGATCCCATACCTCGGCGCCGCTCATGGACAGAAGGAAATCGGTGGGCCATACAGAGGTCACCAGCTACCCGTCTAGGTGAAGCCTCGAGATCCGAGACGACTCCAGTACTTTCCTTGCTCGATCTTGAGACGCCGTCTTTCCGTACAAACATTCTTTTGGGATGCTACATGGCCGGATTCATCGGAATCCCTACGGGGCGTCGCTGAAACGCAAATGGCCGTGCGATGAACGGCAAGCTTGCCCCATCCTCTTCACCGATAAACAAAGGAAAACCGACTTTGCAATGCTGGGTAAGGAGAGAAATCGTAGCTCAATGCTCCCTCAGCGAAGGCCGCCCTACCTAAGCTCGGTACTCAGGCTTGCGGAGAATATATGAAAACAACATGTGCAGCCAATAAAGAAAACGACATCGGAAAGAAAGTCGTCTCAGAACGGAAGAGACTTGCGAACCAGCGCAACGCTAAAAAATCCACGGGACCACGTACTTTACTCGGAA
>JBEEGK010000172.1:0-19652 GCA_041166845.1 Acidobacteriaceae bacterium | reverse complement strand
CAGAAGCACAGAAGAGGGATGACATCGGCAGCGCGCACATCGCACCAACTGTGAATCAACGATTTGTCGAAGGTCTTTCGATGCTGGAAGGAGTTTTGGGGTTTTCGTTTATTGCGTTGCCTTGATTGTTCGTTCCAACTCTGTTTACGTTGTCCTTGACCACAACCTTATCGCACCGTTACAGATCAATTCGCAACCCTCGCGTTATTAGGAGAAAGTGTTCCAAGGCCGCACTGCAAAACCTTCGTCGAATACAACATATAGTATGATATAAATAATAAAGTACTATATGTTGGATACAAACGGCGTAAGTTTGTTATTTGAACTTTTTCGCGAAACAAAGCCACCATTTTTAAACTAGTACGTGGACCATCCCTGAGAGCGAGTTCGCGGCAACGAGTGGTCGAAATCTTGACCCATGCTCCGGCGACGCGTAGAGTTTTGTTAGTTGCGCTCTTATGTCTAGTGAAACCAAGAAATATTTGAAATTTGGAGGCGCAAGCCTCCTCATCATTGTCTCTCTAGCTTACCTCGCTTACACCGGCGTGCAAGAGAGTAAAAGCTATTACGTAACCATCAAAGAGCTGCAGGGAATGGGCAATTCCGCATACAGCAAGCGGTTAAGGGTCGCCGGCAACGTACAGCCGGGTTCCATTAAGCGGGACGGCACGAAAGTCGAGTTTGTTCTGGTAGAAAACGACAAGACTCTTTCCGTAATTTACGGAGGCACTGAGCCTCCGCCTGACACCTTCAAGGATAATTCCCAAGCGCTGGCGGACGGGCGTTTCGATCGTGATGGGAAATTTTATGCCAAGCAGCTACAGGCAAAGTGCGCCTCAAAATATGCGCCTCAGCAGCCCGGGACGCCCGCCAACACGGCATCGCCCGCGGCCCCCGCTCGTAGCATGACACAAGTCCAGACCCAGCCGTCGCAACCGCTGCCGAATTGATCGAGATCCATTAGGCCCCAATTCCCCGTCACCCTTTCGATATACTCAGCGTCTGGTGTCCGAAGCTTACACAGGTCATCCCACTGATACCCCGATTGTCACGATTACGGATTTGATTAAGCAATTCGGGCGCTTTGCCGCGTTGCGCGGAGTGACTGCGGAATTTCTTCCCGGGCGACTCTACGCAATCCTCGGCGACAACGGGGCGGGGAAGACGACGCTTCTGCGAATCCTTGCAGGGCTGGCCACGCCAACGCGCGGTACAGTTTCAATGCTGGGCACGAAGGATCTGCAATCGACGCGCGCACAAATTGGTTATATGGCGCATCCCTCGCTCCTTTATGACGAGATGAGTGGGATGGAAAACCTTCGCTATTTTGCCCGTCTTTATGGAATTTCCGACGATCACCGTTGTTCAGAAGTGATCGCCTCCATGAAACTTGACCCAACCTTATCTCGGCCGGTCTCTCAGTATTCTCAAGGCATGCGGCAGAGGCTCTCGTTGGCGCGTGCGATTCTAAACGATCCTAAGATTTTGTTGCTGGATGAGCCATTTTCCAATGTTGATGCCCGTTCGGCGCAAGAAATGGTAAGCCTGATTGCGCGCATGCGGGATTCCGGCAAAACTATCTTTGTAGTAACTCATCAGCCTGCGCTGTTGGAGGGCGTTGCGGATGAATTTGTACTGCTGGAAGCGGGTTGCATTGTAAATCGGAGCCGCGAGTTGCCGAAAACCGGGCTTCCACGAGAGTTCGAATCTCAAGATCCGAAATCTACGGATTCTAGATCACGGGAGTCCGGAAGATGACCTCGGCCTCAGGAATCACTCGCGCGACTCTGTTCAAAGACCTGCGCCTGGAGTGGCGCTCCAAAGATGCCATCAACTCCATGCTGTTTTTCTCCCTGTTGGTAGTTGTGATCTTCAGCTTCGCCTTTGACCCAACGGCTGAAGAATCCCGGCGCATTGCCGGCGGACTAGTCTGGGTGGCATTTCTTTTCGCGGCCGTTGTTGCGTTGAACCAAACCTGGGCACGCGAGCTGCGAAACCAGGTGCTGGACGCTTATCGCGTCTCGCCCGCGCCTGCCAACCCATTGTTCATTGCCAAAGCTTTGGGAAATTTTATCTTCGTGGCAGTGCTTGAAGCCGTAATGACGCCGCTCTTTGTGGTGTTCTACAAGTTGCGTCCGCTGGGCCCCGCCTGGCAACTGCTTATCGTTGCTACCTTCGGCACCTGGGCGCTGGTCGTAAATGGCACATTCTTTGCCGCAATGTCTTTACGCACTCGTAGCCGGGAAATTATGCTGCCGCTGCTGCTTTTTCCGATTTCTATTCCCGCAATTCTCGCAATGGTGAATGCCACTACAACGATTTTGAGTGGAGAGAGTTCAGCAAAGTTCTGGATCGTATTGCTTGCCGCCTACGATGTGGTGTTTACTATCGCTAGCCTTCTACTGTTCGAAGATGTTTTGGCAGCGGAATGATCTCCCACAAAATGATCTGCCACAAACTGAGCCCCGTGAAATGACTGGCGCGCCGATGACTTCCAATGAAATAGGCAATGGAATAAGTGGCAGCGGAACGAAGCGGATTTTTCAGATTGCCATTCTGCTAACCGTTGCGGCACTGTGTTTCGCCACCTATCAAGCGTTAGTGGTTGCGCCCACCGAACAGACCATGGGGGATGTGCAGAGAATTTTTTATTACCACGTGCCTTCTGCCTGGACTGCCTTTCTGCTCTTCCTGATCAACTTTATTTCGTCCATTGTTTATCTGGTTCGCCGCAGCATGAAAGCGGACATTCTGGCGCTGGTCTCCGCCGAAGTTGGAGTGGTGTTCTGCACCGTTGTCCTTGTGACCGGGCCGATCTGGGCTCGCCCGGTATGGGGGATCTGGTGGACATGGGACCTCCGGCTGACTCTGACCCTGGTTTTGTGGCTGATTTACGTGAGCTACTTGTTTCTGCGTCGCTTTTCGACCAGCGGTCAAACTCCAGTGCTCGCCGCTGCTTTAGCCATTTTCGGCGCGCTGGATGTTCCGCTGGTCTACTTCTCGATCTGGTTCTTTCGCACCCAGCATCCCTCGCCCGTTATCGGAGGAGGCGGATCGCTCGATCCGCGAATGGCGCATGTTCTGTTGATTAATTGGGGAGCATTTCTGTGCCTGGCGGGCGTGCTGTGCTGGGCGCGTTACCGGCTGGAAGTTATGCGACAGGATTTGGAAGAAACGCAAGCGCTGGAATCCCTGCTTGAGCGTCGGAGCCTGCGATGAGATCTCTGCACTTTCTTTACTCGGCGTATGCTGCCACCTGGGTTATTCACCTTTCTTACATAGTAATTCTGTTGCGCATGTACGCGCGTTTGCGCAAGCAGTCTGGGGAATTGGCCACTGCGTCGGACAGAACAAAGTTTAAGTAGGCCGGAACTTAATTACCGGCCGACGGCGAGATATTCCGGTGCGGGGTGGGAATGGAGGAATTCATACTCTTGAATCATGGCGGCGATTCCGATCCGCGATATGGGTAGCGGACCTTCCACCCTTACAACTCGAGCCGTGAATCGGACCCGCACGGGCTCAGTCATGGTGATGTGCGGCGGAAACGTCATCGTCACTTCAATGCGGGTGCCTTCCGCGACGCTGTGGTCGAGGTAGAAAAAGATCCCGCGTGCGCTCACGTTGTGAGTTTCAGTCAATACTTCCTCAACGTCCAAGTTCTCATCCGTGGCATCAATTTTGATGGTTGCGGGCAGCCGCATGTCAAAGCGTCGCATAGTGCGTCGCTCTTCCGAAGGGTTCGCGCTTTGTGGCCTGAAAATCATCGAGATGGTCGGTTTACTATTCCAACAGCTCTGCACAAGGGTTAATCATTGCGGCCTCCATTGCAACAATAAAAGCTGCCACAGCGTTAACTGGAGAATGACCCGGCTATCGTGATCGGCTAGTTGCGGGATTGCGACAGAGAATCGCAAGCGGCGCGGCATCTAACTTTGGTGCAGCAAGCATCTGACAATCCACGGACTGTAAAACCAGCGCGACCGGAATGCCCGCGCCGCCTTGACATGCTATTCGTCAGATGTTTAAGTAGTTACTTAATTTAGCCATTGTTTTAGTGATGTTACGCACACCGCTTCGCGGGCTGCAAGCCGGGATTGTCGTGCATGCGCCGTTCTTCTTTTACTCCATGAAATCCGCAATTCGGAGGAGCTCTTGAGATTAAATCGTCGGGGAAATGGCGGCTCGACTGCCGGTTCCTTTATAGTCATTGTTTTTATGTTCGCAGCCGGCTTCTGCCTGTTTCGTTTGGATGCAGGTTCGGCGAAGACGGGCACGTCCGGCGTTTCGGTTACACATCCCGACGGCGCAGTTCTTAGCACCGACATTTCTCATCCAAAGGCCAATCTGAGTTACGGTCGTTTGCCGCTCGTTTTTGAACTCAATCAGGGGCAGACCGATCCGCAAGTGAAATTCCTCGCGCGCGGCAGCGGCTACGGACTGTTTCTTACCTCCAGCGAGGCTGTGCTCGACCTGCAAGCCGGGCCGCGTGGAAACGATTCTGTCGTGCGGATGCAACTGGCGGGTGCAAACAAACTTGCGGACGTTAGTGCAACCGATCAGTTGCCGGGCAAGAGCAATTATCTGTTGGGAAACGATCCAGCAAAATGGCAGCGCAATGTTCCGCAATTTGCACGCGTTCACTACAGCAATGTTTATCCGGGAATTAATCTGGTTTACTACGGCGTGCAGGGCCGCATGGAATTCGATTTTGAAATTGCCCCGGGCGCGGATCCCCGCCAGATCGCCTTGCGCTTTCGCGGACCCAGAAAACTTAAAGTCACGCCCGACGGAGAATTAATTCTAGCCAGCGCCGACGGCGATCTACGGTTTCACAGTCCGAAAATTTATCAGCGAATAGGAAATGAACAAACGCCCGTTGCCGGCCGATTCACATTGCGCGGTCAGCACGAAGCTGGATTCGAAATCGCCTCCTACGATCCCACGCGGACGTTAATCATTGATCCAGTGTTGAGCTACTCGACTTACCTCGGCGGAAACGGCGCTGAGGGTTGCTCCGCTATCTCGGGAATAGCGGTTCCTCCGGGGCCCGGCACTCCTGGTTGCCCTGCAATCGCGGTGGACTCGGCATCGAGGGTCTACATGGCGGGTTCGACGACCTCCACAGTTTTTCCCAATCCGACGGCGTCGCCAACGTTGCGTGGGACCGCCAATGTTTTTCTGGCGCAACTCGACAGCTCCGGATCGGCGCTTATTTTCAGTACCTACCTCGGCGGCAGTGGAAGAGATGTGCCAGCAGGAGTGGCGGTTGATTCCGGATTTAATGTCTATGTCGCGGGAACCACGACCTCGTCCGACTTTCCGGTTTCTGCAGGGGCTTTTCAGACAAGTGCGCTCAGCGTTGGCCCACACGTTTTCGTGAGTAAGCTGAACTCGACTGCTTCTGCTGTTTTGTATTCGAGTTATCTTTCGGGCAGCGGAGCGGATAACGCAACCGGCTTGGCAATTGATCCCAGCGGCAAAGCGTACGTCACGGGAACGACCACCTCTCCCGCATTTCCTACCAGCGGCGGATTTCCGGTCACAACAGGCACGTTCCAGAGCGCTCCTAAAGCAGTGAATCAATTTTTTCTAAGCCGTTTAGATCCTGGACAGACTGGCGCCGCCAGCTTGCTCTATTCCACTTACATCGGCGGCAGCACTCCTGCCAACGGAGTCACTATCGGCGGCGGAATCGCGGTTGACACGAACTCCAGCGCATACATCACCGGAGGCACTAATTTCACAGACATGCCGGTGCTGAATGCTTCGCAAGGCACGAACAATGGCGGAGTAGACGCGTTTGTCGCAGAATTTCTATTTCCAAGCAACGGCACCCAGCCTGCTCGGAATTACCTGTCATACTTTGGCGGGAGTGGAGACGAAGCCGGATACGCCATCTCGGTTGACTCCAGTTTCAGCGCCTACATCACAGGCTCAACGACTTCCGCGAACATCACCGTTCCGACAGGAACCACCGCCTTCCAGGCAGCGAACGGAGGTGGCATTGATGCCTTCGTTGCGAAATTCGGCAACTTGACGTTGACCACTACCAGTCCGACGGGGACTGTGCCTCTCAATTATTTTTCGTTTCTCGGTGGCTCAGGTACGGATATCGGTTTGGGAATCGCAGTTGACACCATTGGGGGAGCGCGAATAACCGGCTGGACTAATTCCGGAAACTTTCCCGCGCTCCACACACCGTCCGGTTTAGGAGCGGCTACTTTGCCCGACGCCTTCGCAGCGCGCATCGAGACCACAGCTACCAGCGCCACCACAGCTGGTAACTATTCAACGTATCTTGGCGGAAACGGCACCGATGTCGGAACCAGCATCGCAGTGGACAGCACAGGAGCGAGCTATGTTGCGGGCGAGACTTCCTCCAGCAACTTTCCAGTCTTAACTCCATTTCAAGGCGGCTTGAATGGTCCCAGCGATGCTTTCGTAAGCAGGCTTGGCCCCTTGGTGAACTTGTCAATGACGGCTACAGCAACCCCGAGTCCGGTTGGAGTGGGAAATCAAGTCACCTTCACCTACACCATCGTTAATCTCGGAGACTTTGTTTCTGGCGTCACGTTTATAGACGTGCTGCCACCTGCCACCAGCGCAGTCTTCGTATCTGCCACTGCGAGTCCGGGACAGTGCGGTCAAACCGCCGGAACCGTGACCTGCACGCTTGGGGCTTTGAATACGGCGACATCTTCCACTACGACAAGCGCGACTGTCACCCTGGTGCTGACCGCCGCGGCTCCAACGCAAACAACGCAGGGCACCACCCCGTCGCAACCGCCGCCGCTGGGTAACAGTGCGAGGTTGACGGTACCCGGCTCCAGTTTCCAAACATCGGCGAGCGCCGCTTCGGTGACGGTGAACGATTTTGGAGTAAGCGTGACTCCTGCATCCTCTACAGTTCCAGCTGGCGTGCCTGCGCAATACACGGTGACGGTAACGCCGACAGGCGCTGGATTTCCGGAGCCAGTTTCTTTGGCATGTTCGGGACTACCGACAGGTGCCACCTGCAATTTCACCAACAATCCAATTCCGAACCTTAGCAGCGGAGCGCAGAGCCGTTCAGTGGTAATTGACACCACAGCGCGAGTGACGACTACTGCGGATTTGTCGCCAGGAAAAGGCCCAATCTATGCGTGGCTGCCGATACCAGGCATCGCTCTGCTCGGCGCTGGCTTGGGAACCCGCACAAGCTCGTCGAGAAAGCGTTTCTCGAAGATAATATTTCTCTTAGGATTCTTCGCTGCTTTAATGGTCTTCCAGGCAGGATGCGGCGGATATAAGAAGAAAACAACTACCACCACCGGAACACCAGCGGGTTCTTACACCATTACTGTTGCGGGAACGAGCGGCAGTGCGATTCGCAATGCTGTGTTGCAATTAGTGGTGCAGTAAGAAAGCTCAAACTGATTGCGGGAACTTTACGCGCCTGCCGTCAGTTTGTGATGGCTCCTCGCGGTCTGCGCAATGCCGTACTGCCTGATCTTATAGAGCAACGCCTTGTAGCTGATCTGAAGCTTTGCGGCTGCCTGTTTCCGGTTCCAGTTGGTTTCATCGAGAGCGCGGCTGATCGCCTCCGCTTCGGCTTCGTCTTTCGCTCCGCGGGCAACGGATTTCAATCCGCCGATCGCATCGGTCGCAGCGTGACCCCCAACTTCAAATTGAGCTCCGCTACCGTCTTTCTTGGGCTGTAGTTCGTGTATGGCAAGCTTCTCGTCGCCGAGCACCAGATATCTCTTGATGAAATTCCCCAGCTCTCTCAAGTTGCCGGGCCATGAATGGTCCATGCACGCCTGCATCAGTTCGGGAGAGAAAGGCAGCGGCGCCCGAGCGTACTGCTCCGACAACTGCGACATGAAGTGCTTCAAGAGAATTGGAATCTCTTCCTTACGATCGCGCAGCGGCGGAATTTGCAACGTGAATGCGTTCAGCCGGTAGTACAGATCTTCCCGCAAACGCTTCTCTGCCAGCGCTTCAGGAATGTTGATGTTCGTGGCGGCGAGAATACGAACATCCACCTTGATTACGGACCTGCTGCCCAGGCGGGAGAATTGCTGGTCCTGCAAAACGTGCAACAGCTTGGCTTGCAACCCAGGTGGCATTTCTCCGATTTCGTCCAATAGGATGGTGCCTTTATTGCAGATTTCGAATTTGCCGGGCTTGGCGTGGTTCGCGCCCGTGAACGCGCCCGCTTCGTATCCGAAGAGCTCGCTCTCCAGAAGATCGGCCGGCACGGCGGCGCAATTTACTTTTAGAAACGTCCGATGAGCTCGAGGGGAAAGTTTGTGGATGAGACGAGCCATCACTTCTTTTCCCGTTCCACTCTCGCCTAACATCAGCACTGGGATATCAACATTGGCGACCAGCGCCGCCTGTGACCGCAGCGTACGCATCGCCGGACTGGCGGCTACGAAGAATACGTCGTCACTCAGTTCTTCTACGTCGCCGGGATAATTCTGCTGGTTGATGCCAAGGCACTGGTCAATAATGGCATTCAAATCGGCTTTCTGAAATGGCTTGGTAATGTAGTCGTGCGCTCCGAGACGAATCGCCTGGACTACTTTCCGGGTGTCATTGACGCAAGAAAGCATCACCACTTTTAGTCCGGATTGCAATTGCCGCAACTGCTCCAGCGTTTGCAGACCATCAATACCCGGCATCAGCAAATCGAGCAGCACCAGGTCGGGATGCAAACCCTTCCGCACAAGCTCGAGGGCTTCTTCTCCGGTGCTTGCGGTTGCCACTTTGTAGTTATCCACCTCAAGAAGTGTGCGGATGTACCGGAGCATCCCAGGTTCATCGTCCACTAATAAAATTTTGGGCGTATCGGTCATTTATTTTTTCCTTGATTCATACTGGTGACGGGTGCGAGCGGAAGCAAAAAAGAAAATTTGCAGCCTGCGCCCGGATCGCTTTCCACCCAGATCTTGCCCCCCATGCCACTGATCAGCCGCCGCGCAATTGCCAGACCTAGGCCCATTCCTTCGGCTTGCGTGTCCGCTTGTGGCAGGCGAAAGAAATCGTCGAAGACTTCCATGTGATACTCGGGAGGTATGCCGGGTCCGGTGTCCGAAACGCTTACCTTAACCGAATTTGGTTGCGCCAGCTGCCGCCGCCGTCGCTCGGTGCCGACTTCAGGTTTGTTTCCCGTGCGCCGCTCCCATGCGTTAGGCTCCGCGTGAAGCCAGACCGTTCCGCCAGCAGGAGTGAATTTCGAAGCGTTCTCCAAAAGATTTGAGACTACACGCTCGACTTTGGGCGCGTCATAACTGAATTCCGAGAGTTCATCATTTGCCAGGAAATAAAGCGCGAGCCCTTTTTCCTGGAAGCGCGGAGACCAGAGTCTGCACACCTCCGACAGGCAGGAGTTCAGGTTTGCAACCTGGTAACGCATTTTCATCTCGCCGGTTTCGAGAACGCTATAACTGAGAAAATCCTGAATAAAAGTCAGCAGCCGCTGGCCGCTGGAGCGCATGTCGCGCAGCACTTCATGCTGTCGTTCATTGATCGCGCCCAGCTTTTCACTTTGCAACAGCTCCACATAGCCATTCAGAATTGACAACGGCGTTTTTAAATCATGGGCAGCAGATGCGAGGGCATTGTTGGTACGCACAGAGCGCTCGCGAAGTTGCGCGAACTCACGCGCCTGTTGCATGCAACCGGAGTTAGCGCACTCGCTGACTGGCGCTGATGGCATGGGCGTCGGGCAGACCGTTTCTGCAAAGGTCTGCGATAATGCACTCGGTTTTTCCGACTTTGTCACCATGGATAAGGAGTTCACAGAACGAAAACGGGGGAGGGAACTGCAGCTAACGGCTTTCAAATGAATGCCGTACTAACAGAATGCTATGTCACCCTTCGGGGTGTGTCAAATAACAAATGCCTCTTGATGGTCACTAAAGGGAAAAGACTTTCACTTTTAGCTTGACCTCGCAGTTGAGCTTTTGAAATCGGGGCGGTTTTAGCTCATTTGTTCCTGTTGTTTCCGCAAATGAGCCGAGAACCGGCGAGGTTACTACGGTCACCTCGGTTTTCGTTACTGTTTGGCCACCAGGATGCAAGAAATCATACATATTCCCCCGTGTGAGAGGTTTTCTTGAGCCGATCGAAGCCCGAAAGCGAACGTCGTCAGTGGATCCGCTTACCTTTAGCGATACCAGTATTTGTCCGTAGCCGGGACGAAAATGGGAAAGAATTTTTGGAATTTGCGACCGCATTGAATGTCTCACCAGGAGGCGCGCTGATAGCGGTACGACGCCCATTGCCGCCCTCCGCGAAGGTTTCGCTGGAAATTCCCAGTGCCCCGCTAGCGTCTTCGATCGAAGTGCGTAAGGCCGCTCGTAACCTGCAGGCCCGGATTCTGCGCTCCAGTTACTCCGAGGGATTCCATCTTTTGGGCATCAAGTTCGCCCACTCTCTGCTAAATCACGGCTCCGGAAAAGCTGCGCTGAAGAGGAAACTTGTTTCTTCGGTGTGAAAAGTTTTTCCCACACTTTTTGGCACCTTTGGGCTATCTGATCGTGTCCGCCTGCGAGCCTTTCGTTTTGGCCTAAATTCTCTTAACTTGATGTAGCAGAACCCCTTATCCTGTTTCATATGGGACGAATTGCCCGCATTCTTGTTTGGTGCTCAGGATGCACCTACCTTCCTCGAACGGTGGTCGAAGCCGCATTCGAAAAGGCCCCTAAAACATGGCTATCTCAAGTCAAAATTCAATCAGTACTCTCGCCCAGGCGTTGGGTGAGTTTCCTCCGATGGACATAGTATTTGGCAAGTCCGAGTCCATGCAGGCCCTGCGGCGACGTATCGAGAAAGTGGCAAGCGCCAATGTTCCAGTTTTAATTCACGGAGAAAGCGGCACGGGAAAAGACGTGATTGCGCGCATGGTACATGCGCTGTCGCCCTGGAAAACAGGGCCATACGTAAAAGTAAATTGCCCGGCCATTCCGGGAACGCTTCTCGAGAGCGAGCTGTTCGGATACGAAAAAGGCGCCTTCACCGGAGCCAATGGTACCAAGCCTGGGCGCGTTGAAATGGCCCATCGGGGGACACTTTTCCTGGATGAAATCTCCGAATTGGAACTCGGCCTTCAATCCAAGCTGCTACAGCTTCTGCAAGACGGCCAGTTTTGCCGCATTGGCGCTCAGGAAGATAAGAAAGTTGAAGTTCGCGTGGTGTGCGCAACCAACCGCAAACTGGATGTTGAGATCGCCAAAGGAACCTTCCGCGAAGACCTCTATTACCGCATCAATGTGGTGAATCTTGAGATGCCGCCACTTCGTGACCGTCGCAGCGACATTGACGATCTTGCCAGCTATTTTCTCGAGTATTACAACCGCAAATACAATTGCCGCGCTCGCCCGCTGTCGGCTGATCTAAAAAATTCTTTGCAGAAATATCACTGGCCGGGAAACATTCGTGAACTGGAAAATCTGATCAAACGCTACGTCATTCTTGGGAGTGAGGAAGTAATCAGCAATGATTTAGTCTCTCGTCCGCAGGAGCACTACACTCCTGAAATCAATTTGGATGGGCCCATCTCCCTGAAGAAACTGACACGCCAAGCCACTCACGATCTGGAAGGGAAGATCATTCTGAAGGTCCTGCAAGCGCATCATTGGAACCGAAAGAAGACCGCGCGCGCTCTCAATATCAGTTATCGCGCACTACTCTATAAAATCCGAGATGCCGGCCTGCCTCCGAACCGCAGTATTCGCCCGGTTGCTGCTCCGCCGTCCGAAAGCGCAGGCGTGGTGGCAGACTGAATTCTGCGTCTGGTGTTGAGACCAGATTGCAGAAATGTAAGGGAAGCCCGAAAGACTTCCCCTTTGTTCCGAGCACTAAGCGGAGGCCATCGTCGTGCCCGGCCATGGCGGGTTTAAGACTGAACGGATTGTGCCCAGCAGTTGGGCATTATCAGCGGGTTTCTGGAAGAAAGCACAGGCGCCGGCCTTCAGGGCGCGATCGCGATTGTATTCCGGATCGCGCGCCGTCAGCACAATGACTGGGATCACCGACAGATGAGCGCTCTCCTGTAGGCGCTCCAGGGTAACAAAGCCATCTCCGGCGGGTAATCCAAGGTCTAGGATAATCAGATCCGGCTGCTGTTTTTGCGCCATCGCGATGGCGGAAAAACCGTCAGTAGCGTAGGCGGTATCGTAGTGGTTTGCGCGTAAGCGCGGGTTCAGGCCCCTGCGTAGATCGGGATCATCGTCAACTATTAGTATTTTAGGTTTGTCCATTGAGTTCTCTCCCTGTTGCGAGTAATTGATTTTGAGACGTGCCGGAATTGTTTTCTAGTGGGGAAGGTCCTCGTTTAAGCGCGTCCATAATGAGCGCCGTGACGGTATTTGCGACTCCCTGCACCTGACTGTCGAGAGTTTCTGAAGGTCGCGGCGCCGAAATCGGAATGGCAGTTGTGACCACGCTGAATTGGGTTTTGGCGCCCAATGCCGTGGAGTTTTCTAGTTGAAGGCTGATACGTTTTTGCACGATCGCGGCGCCCGCGAGGTCTGTGGAAACCACGGCAAAGAAATTTTCGATGGCATCAACATTGCTTCCAGCACTACCGAGCGACGGCAGCACGAGATCTTTGACAGGCCAGATGCAAGCTTGCAGAATGCCTCTGCAAAGTTCCCGCATCTCTCTCCAGTCATCCACCTGGTGGCGCGAGTACGGAGTTAGCGCGACCCGTACTAACGAAAGCGCCGCACGTAGGTTCTCTCCTTCGGTGATCATGGGAGCTAAAAGCTTTGGAAGTGAAAATACGGGCAGCGTGAAAGTGAAGACGCTACCCTGGCCCACCGCGCTTTCGAGCCAGATCCGTCCTCCGTGCAGCCGCACGAGTTCCTGCACAATGCAGAGTCCGAGGCCGAGCCCGCGCCGGCTTCGTGTACCGCGTTCGGGTCCTGATACAACCTCTCGAAAACCAACGGCCGCGCTTCAGCGCTGATGCCGCGACCGTTGTCCACAACTGAAATGTAGGCGAAGTTCGGATCGTTCTCCATCAATTCGGCCTTCACCGTGACCGAACCATCCTCGGCGGTGAACTTGAGAGCGTTATCGAGCAGATTGAGTAAGATTTGCAGCACCCGCTCTGGATCAGCGGTGAGAAATGGCATCTTCGGGTCCGCCGTGCAGTTAATTGAAATGTGTTTCTCCGAGGCAGTGGCCCGCAACATGGAAACGGCCTGTTCCATTACATCGCCAACCGAAATGCACCTCACTTCAATCTGAAGTTTGCCGGAGTCCGCCCGCGTGGCCTCGAGCAAGTCGCCAATCATTGCACGCAATTGGTTCGCGCTCTTGAGAATGGTTTGCAGGTGTTCGCGCTGTTCCTGCAGCATCGGTCCCGCCAGCCCGTCCAGGAGAATAGTCGCAAACTGGTGTATGGACGTTAGCGGTGTTCGCAGCTCATGAGACACATGGGAAAGAAACTCATCTTTGAACTGCAACTGCTGCTTGCGGCTCATATCAAGGGAGGTGATCAACGCCTGCCGCTCGACTGCATAGCGGATTGCCCGCGAAAGCTGTTTGCTGGCAAAGCTTCCTTTGATAAGGAAATCCTGCACGCCCTGATTTACCGCCGTGGCGGCTAATTCTTCGTCATCTTGCCCCGACAGAACTACAACGGCAATCCCGGGGGCCTTGTCCAGCACGCGCCGGAAGGTTTCGGCTCTGCGACTGTCGGGCAGATTTAGATCCAGCAGTACCACGGACGGTGGTTGCTGCTCGATGGAGGCGAGACCCGCAGCCAGACGGCTTGCGCTGCGGACTTTTAAGGCAGCGTTCGCCTCAACCAGGCGCAAGCGAATAAGGTCGGCGTCTCCGGGATTATCTTCAATTAGTAAAACGTGCGTCGACGTATCGCTCATCGCTTCTCCTGCACTGGAAGTTGAGCGTGGGTAAACCAGAAGTTTCCGATGGACGTCACTGCGGAGATGAAATCGGGCAAATTGCCGGGCTTCGTCACATAGCTGTTCGCGCCCAGGGAGTAACTGTTGAGAATATCTTTGCGGTCCTGCGACGTGCCGATCGCCGTAGCTTTCGGCCAGGAGCTGAGTGTAAGCAGAAACCATGCGCAGAGGCTCTTGCAAGTCGTGCGAGGCGACATACGCAAATTGTTCCAGATCCTGATTGCAGCGGGCTAATTCCTCAATTTTGTCCGCCAAGTGTTGCTTTTCGTGTATGCGCTCATTTTTCAGATCGCGCTCCTGCAAGCCGCGAATAACGGAAATTGATAGCGTCCGAGAGAGTCCTTGCGGACATAATCATTGGCGCCTTGCTTAATACACTCGACGGCTTTTACTCCGCTGACTTCGTCCGAAACGATAATCAGTGGTGCATCGAGGCACTTCTCTCGCAAAATCGCCAGAGCTTCCATCCCCCTCCATTGGCCCAGGTTGTAGCTTGCCAGCACGAGGTCAGGACAACCATTTTGAAGCTGCGCCCGGAACTGTAAGGCTGTCTCCACCACCTCACAACGCACGTCGAACCCTCCGCTGCGGAGTTCCAGCAATATCTGCGCCCGGTCCGAAGTATTGTTTTCCAACAATAGGAGATGAAGCTTTCTGCCCTTGTGCGGAGTCGCCAGATTGCTAAGCGCAACCTTAGCGAGTCCGGTCGTGGAAGCGACGGCTGTCTCGGCAATCAGGGTTTCAGTCATGGCGTACCAATTCCATTGTTTAGGTGCTGTCGAGTTCCCGCGTTAGTTATTTAATCGGCTCTACACGGTGCTGCTTCAGGGTTTTGAGACCTCTTCAGGCATACCAAAGGTGGTGTACCGCGGAGCGGCCGTAACGCTGAGATCGGTCGATTAAAGAAAAAACTAGGTACGGCCGAAGATGTCAACTGGAGGCGCGACAAACGCAGTCTCCTGCTTTTTATGACGGAAGGCTTCTCACCCCCCGAACGGTCGGCTCATGAATCTGCGGCTGCCTGGAAAAGTACCGAAGCTCTAAAGCTCCTGAATGGCGATTTTGAGCTACTGCGTGAGCTGTGCCAGATTTTCCTGACGGAGTCTCCGAAGTTGATGCAGAAGCTTCAACAGGCACTCTTGGAAAAGGACGCTGACGCGCTGATGCGCGCCGCACACCGCCTAAAAGATGAGGTCAGCTACCTGGGCGCCCCCCGCGCTATGCTTGCCGCCGCGCAGCTCGAAGAGATCGGACATGGCAAAGACTTGTCTCGAGCCGGGGAAGTGCTAACGGTATTGCAAAACGAGACATCCACTCTTCAGCTCGGATTGCAACAACTCTTGATGGGATTGATTCCGTGAATTCGCTCGGCCCGACGTTCTGCCAGGTTTCAGTCCCACCGCCAACGGTTCTTCAAAGCTCAGTATTGGCTAAACACGGAAACCCTCGCCAGTTTGGGAGCCGTAAGCCCCGTCAGTGGCCCATCAGTGGGGCTTCTTAGCACCGAAGTGCCATTCCAAAAAACATTAGAAAAACCTAACCTTGCAATCGAGCAGTTCTGGGGGAGGGCTGCCCAGGCGTCCAGTGACTCGAAAGAGTTCGGACGCCTGTTTTATTTTATGGATGTTTTTCCCGCCATCACTCAATTCCACTTGCCCCGGCCGATTCTAATAAGCCAGGCTCTAAATAAATCAGTTCTTAATAAGTGGAGATCGTGAAATTCACCGTGATGCGGGCCTGAGTTTCCACCGGCTGGCCTTGCTGATAATACGGTTTAAATTTCCACTGCGACACTGCGGCTCTCGCGGCGGACGATAGAATTGCCGGACCGCTCACAATCTGCAAGTCTTGAATTGTGCCTTCCTTGCCGATTAATGCCTGCAATACCACGGCCCCCTGTACCTTCATCTGGCGCGCAAGCAGTGGGTAATCGGTTTTCACCGGCCGCGATATTACTTCGGCCGCGCCACGGGTCACTTGGACGCCGCTAGCGACGTCCGCCGCGCTCGGTTCAGCCAATCCTTGACTCACAGGTGCGTTCGAAGCGCCGGGTGGTTCCGGATCCAACTCCACACGTATGGAATTATTTCCAGTTTGCACCGGACGAGCCTTGTTGCCCGCAACTACTTCAACTTCGAGCGGTGGAAGTACGGTCCTGGTAGTGACTACGGGAGGCGCGTCAGCAGGTTTTGCGGCTATTACGTGCTGCGGCGCTTTCGATTTGACGGCGGCCGGAGAGACGCGCGCCTTGGGACGATTTGTCTTACCGGCGCCGTCGCCAGAGTTATCGTCGCTCAGATCCTGTTGTTCAGCGGGAGCGGAGTATTGCGACCAGAATTCCCGATTTCGAATCGCGACCGCGATCAATGCGATGACCAGCACAACCAACGCCACGAGCATCCGCCGCCGTTCCTTGACTTCAGGAGGGAGCGGAGCTGTTCCCTTATTTTGTGCTGGAGCATTGCTATCCGTGGTGTGCATTCGTTACGGCTCCTGGCCGGGCAATCGTGGCGTTAGTATGCCTCGAAACTGGCGGAGAAGCTAGTAATTCTCAAGTGGAGTTCCGGGCGCGAGGAGAGTCGCTTGCAGAGGACCTCAGCAGGACAATTGTTCGCGGGCTAGTTTCAGTCCGTTCAAATTTCCCAACACAGTGACTGCGATGGATTCGGTCCGAAAAAACTGGTTGGCAAGTTCCTGCAACTCTTCGACGGTGACCGCCTCGATTTTCTGAATGAGTTCGTCGAGCCCATAAAAGTGATCGAAGTACATTTCCTGGCGGGCCAGGTTCGACATACGGGCAGTCGAAGATTCGAGGGAAAGCATGAGGCTGCCCTTTAGCTGATCCTTGGCGCGGCGCAATTCCTCCGCTGGAACCGCCTCCACCTTCAACTTGCGGAACTCGGACACGATGGATTCGACTACCTTGGTCGCGGATGCGCGCGAGGTTCCCGCATAGACCGAAAGGCATCCAGTGTCGCGATACGGATTGAGGTCGCTGTAAATTGAGTACGCGAGCCCCTGGCGTTCTCGAATGTTTTGAAACAGACGTGAGCTCATGCCTCCGCCGAGAAGAGTATTCAGAATGTAGGAAGCGTGTCTCTTCTCGTGCGTAATCGGATGCGAGGGAACCCCCACACAGATTTGCACCTGCTCCAGCGCTTTTTTATTGCGCATGATGATGCGCGGCACGATGGCGGGCTGGGGGCTGTGAAAACCGTTCTTCACCGGCTTCATCTGCGCGAAATGTTTTACGACTAAATCCACGAACTGGGCGTGCTTCAGATGGCCGGCGGCGCAAATAGTCAGATTGCCGGGAGCGAAGCGTTGGGTGTAAAAATCCATTACTGGATCCCGCTCAAAGGTCTTTACGGTGTCCTTGGTCCCTAGGATTGGCTTGCCGAGAGGGTGATCCTTCCAGAAATTCTGCGTGAAAATCTCATGCACGAGGTAATCAGGACTATCCTCGTCCATCTTGATTTCTTCCAGAATCACGCCGCGCTCACGGGTGATATCCTGCGCATCGAAGACTGGATTCAGGACCAGATCGCTTAGAACGTCCAACGCGATCGGCAAGTGGTCGTCGAGCACTTTAATGTTGAAACTGATGCACTCTTTGGCGGTGAACGCGTCCATGTTGCCCCCGATGGAATCTACCTGGCGGGCAATTTCCTCGGCGGACCGATGCTTGGTCCCTTTGAATACCATGTGTTCCACGAAGTGGGAGATGCCGTTCCACTTGGGATCCTCATCGCGCGAACCCGTCTTAATCCAAATACCAATGGAAATGGAGCGAATATGCTCCATCTCTTCAGTGATAATGGTCAAGCCATTGGGCAGTACTTCGCGATGGATGTTTCGGACTTCTTCAACCATAACTTTTGACCGGAAGGCACAATCCGCTGACGGGGTCCGCAGCGGCAACATCTGTCATTGTTACATAATCATCGGATGTCTGCTTGATGAAAACAACTGTAACTGTATCAATTACTTACAGCGTAAATGCTCGATTGTTTGTTAAGCACAGTAGTGCTTGGTTTTGAGAGACAGGGGCATCCTCACTGGCAAGACAATAGAAGATCAATGGAATCAAAAAGCCTCATTGGACTGACTGTTCAGGAACTCACCGAGTTGGCACAGGTCCGCGATCAGCCATCGTACCGGGGCCGCCAGCTCAACGACGCCATTTACTTGCAAAGAGTGGGGTTGCTAAGCGATATCTTCACTCTCCCGCATGAGTTTCGCAGCGGGCTGATCAAGGATGGCTATTCCGTAGGACTTCCGCAGATACAGAAAAAGTTCCAATCGAGCGACGGAACCGTCCGCTACCTGATGTTGTTCAATGACGGCCAAAGCGTCGAAACCGTCTGGATGCCGGAAGGCGATGATGGCGAGGCCGGAGATGGAAGCGACGCCGGAATCGAAAAAGCTTCGCCAGGTGTCGGCAAGAGTTGGGACCGCGCCACTATATGTATTTCCAGTCAGGTGGGATGTGCGGTGGCCTGCCAGTTCTGTATGACTGCACTCCTCGGTGTCAAACGCAACCTCATGGCGGGAGAGATTGTGGGTCAGGTCTGCTCCGTACTCAACGACCAGTCGGTCTCCCTAAAGGATTCGCGGATCAATCTAGTTTTCATGGGAATGGGGGAACCCTTTCTCAACTATGACAATTTCATGAGAGCCGTTCGCCTGCTCGTGGGAAGCGTTGGAATTCCGGAGTCGCGAATGACAGTTTCTACGGCTGGTATAGTGCCGCGAATTTATGACTTGGGTACGGAAGCCGTGCGTCCGAAACTGGCGATCTCACTGAACGCGCCGAACGATGAAGTCCGAACGCAGTTGATGCCGATTAACCGTAAGTGGAACATCGCGGCTCTGATTGCGGCGGCGCGCGAGTTCCCGCTCCGTAACCGGGAAAAACTAACTTTTGAATATGTTCTGCTAGACAGGGTGAATGATTCCGGGGAACATGCGCACCAGGTAGCGGAACTGATTCGCGGATTGCGCGCCAAAGTAAATCTGATCGCGCTTAATCCCGGCCCTGGGATTTCTTTTCAAACACCGTCGAGTTCCCGGGTCGCACAATTTCAAGAGATTTTAATTGGCGCAGGCATTCCGGCGTTCATTCGCCGTCCACGTGGACGGGACATTTATGCAGCCTGCGGGCAATTGAAGCGAACGATTGAACCTGTTAGTTCTTCAGTAGAGGCACACCCGATTCCGAGTCAACCCTGAGCGAAGATGGAGCCGGATTGACCGCGAAGGGAAGTTCGATCCGGAACAGCGCTCCTCCTTCAGTGCGATTACTGCAACTGATCTTGCCGCCATGCTCCTGAATGATCCCGTAGCACGCGCTCAGGCCCAAGCCCGTCCCCTGGCCGATGGGTCGGGTGGTATAGAAGGGATCAAAGACTCGGTCAATCTCTCTTACTCCCGGACCGTTATCCAAAAACTCAATCACTACGAAGCCTTCTTCGGCACGCACGACCATCGTCAACAGATCACCAACCTCCGACATGGCTTGCAATGCGTTGTTAATGATGTGGAGAAATACCTGCAGCAACTGATTTGAGTCGCCGAGAATTCTGGGTACTTTTTCTACCGCTTCGATCCTGACTTGAATGTTGACCGCCCTGAACTGAGGATTGCTCAGCTTGATGGCAGTACCTGCCAGAGTTTGTATGTCCACGAGAGTTTTTTCCGCCGGCACCTGTTTGGCAAAAGACAGCA